>NZ_JAJOYV010000010.1:0-52995 GCF_022565855.1 Nesterenkonia sp. AY15
AAGCACCTATCGGACCTGCGACCTACGGCACGGCTGCGATTGCTGAGGAGGGTCTCTGGGGCCGTTCAGGATGGGCAGGAAGGCCGTGACACGCCGGGGCTATACACACATTTGTTCCTATAACCCTCGCCTGGTCCCGCGCGGCGAGATCCTCGGCCAAGGCGCAAAAAAGGCCCGCATCCTTGCCGAGACAAGAATGCGGACCTGATTTCTCTGTGTGCCCCCGGCGGGAATCGAACCCACGACTTTTGGTACCGGAAACCAACGCTCTATCCCCTGAGCTACGGAGGCCCGCCAGCTGTGCAATTCAAGGAACCGAGTTCCTCGAGCAACTGACCGATTCAGATTACCAGCACCGCACCGGTTCCACCTAGCCGGTCACCGAGGTGGTGTAGCTCCACAGCTCCGCGGACATCCCCACACGCTTCTTCGGCGACTCCCCGGAACCGGACTCGCCGCCGCTGTGGGACTTCTGGAAGTCCTGCGAGGTGCGCCAGTTCTCAAACGCCTCCTCCGTGGCCCAGCGGGTGATGACCAGCCAGGTCGTGCGCTCGTCGGCAGGCTTGAGCAGCTCAAAGCCCTCGAAGCCTTCGGTGCCCTCCATGGAGTCGCGGCGAGCGGCGAACCGCTTGCCGAGTTCATCGCCGGAGTCGGCAGGGACAGTGATGGCGTTGATCTTGATGATGCTCATAGGGCCATCTTCGCAAAGTCAGCGGCGTCCGCAACAGCAGCCGCGCGAATCCACGGTGAGCTCGGGACGGCAGCCTCGTGCCGCGGAGCCCGCGCCGCTGTCATCGTCCCGCCGCGTAGCCCTGGGCGCCACGGGCGTTGGCCGCGGCGCGCAGCCGCCCGGTCTGCGGGTCCCGCGTGACGCAGGAGAGTCGTCCCAGCGCCCAGTCCCCCGCCGTGGTGACCTGGTGTCCACGGCGACGCAGTCCTTCGATGAGCTCGGCACCGAGCCGGTCCTCCACCACGGCCCCGCCGGGCTCCCATGCGCGCGGCCAGAAGGAGCCGGGCATCGACGTCGTATGCAGGGTGGGGGCGTCGATGGCCTGCTGGGCGGTGTGTCCTCCGATGAGCATGCGCAGCAGCATGGGCAGCTGCCACTGGTCCTGCTGGTCTCCGCCCGGGGTGCCCAGGGCGATCAGCGGAGCGCCGTCCTTGAGCACCAGCGTAGGGGTCAGTGTGGTGCGCGGACGCCTCCCCGGTTCCAGCCGAGAGGAGGAACGTTCATCGAGCCAGGTCATCTGCAGCCGGGTGCCCAGGCAGAAGCCGAGCCCCTCGATCACCGGTGAGGACTGCAGCCACCCCCCGGAGGGGGTTGCGGAGACGATGTTGCCCCAGCGGTCGACCACGTCGAGGTGACAGGTGTCCCCCTTGGTCTCCCCGGCCTTGGAAACGGTCGGCTCGCCCGCACCGGCTCCGGCGACGGCGTCGGCCACGTTGACCAGGGCAGGCAGCACCTGGTCGGCGCCGGGGACCTTCCCCGGGCGGAACTCTGCGGAGGCTCGCTCGCTGATCTGCTCGCGACGCTGCGCGGCGTATTCATCCGAGAGCAGGTGCTCCAGGTTCACCGGGACATCGCCGTAGTAGGTGTCTCGGTCCGCGAGGGCCAGCTTCTGCGCCTCCAGGATCAGGTGGGCGCCAATCTCGGTGCCGGGGTCCAGCTGCTCGTCCGGGTAGCCTTCGAGGATCTTCAGCGCCTGCAGCAGCGCTGGGCCCTGGCCCCAGGCGCCGGACTTCGCGATGGTGTGGCCGCGGAACTCGATTGAGACCGGGGTTTCGTATCCGGCGCTGTGGGCGGCGAAGTCTTCGGCGGTGATCACCCCGGCGTAGTCGCCGCCGTCGGAGTGCCGATGCGGGGTCTTCACGAACTCCGCCGCAGCCTCGGCGACGCGTCCGGTCTTCCACTCACTGCGTGCGGCTTCGATCTGCGCCACCCGGCTCGAAGCACCCTGCCCGGCGGCGATGAGGTCGCGCAGCACCTGCGCATACTCGGGGTTGCGGATGCTCTGCCCGGGCTCGGGGACCTTGCCCTCGGGCATCCACAGCGCGGCGGAGGTCGGCCAGTGCTCCTGGAAGAGCTCGGCGACGGCCCGGATCGCCCGCACCGCCCCGGGCAGGATCGGATGCCCGTCCTCGGCGTAGTCGATGGCGAAGGCGAGCACCTCGGCGAGGTCCCAGCTGCCGTGGTCGCGCAGCAGCACCAGCCAGGCGTCGACGGCGGCCGGGACGGCGGCCGCGAGGGCACCGGCACCCGGGACGTTCACGAGCCCGAGCGCACGATAGTGCTGGATCAGGGCCCCTGCGGGTGCGGGCCCCTGGCCCATCAGCACCTGCGGCGTCGACGGTGCGCCGGCGGTCGCGAAGATCCCGACCATGTCACCGCCGGGACCGTTGAGGTGCGGCTCCACCACATGCAGGACGAAGGCCCCGGCGACGGCCGCGTCGAAGGCGTTGCCACCGCGTTCCAGCACCGCCTGCGAGGAGGCCGTGGCGAGCCAGTGCGTGGAGGCGGTCATTCCGAAGTGACCCTCCAGGGTGGGCCTGGTGGTGAAGGTCTCGGCATGGGTGAACGTCATGGGCACTCCTGAGGCGTCGACGCGACGATCGAGCAGGACACCCACCCGCCGCATTAGTTGCTTTTGCAAACCAGCCTACGGGATGAGCGGGGTCAGAAGAGCGCCGGCTGGGCAGGACCGGCCGCGGCCGGTGCCGATGCTCCCTGCTGGGCCACCGGGGAGTCCGGGTCATTGCGCTCGCGCCACATCAAGTCCACCGGCTTGTCGAAGCCATGACGACGCCGGGCGGCGCGGGCGGAGTCGGCGAGCCAGAGCCGATACTCCTTGGAGGCGTAGGAGCCGCCGCCGTAGATCCGACGATACTTCGCCACCAGCGCCGGGTACTCGCGGGCCAGCCAAGCCATGAACCATTCCCGGGCGCCGGGGCGCAGGTGCAGCGCACCGGTGGTCACGTAGCTCGCACCGGCGTCGGCCAGTGCGGCATGGAGGGTGTCGATGCGATCGTCGCCGTCGGTGAGCCAGGGCAGGATCGGCATGGCCAGCACGGAACATTCAAGTCCGGCGTCGGTGATGGAGCGGATCAGATTCAGCCGTGCCCGGGGATCCGGGGTGCCCGGCTCCACCTTCTGCTGAAGCTCCGGATCCATGACCGCCAGGGACACCGCGACCGAGACCGGCACCTGTTTGGCGGCCTCCTGCAGCAGCGGGAGGTCGCGCTTGAGCAGCGGCCCCTTGGTCAGGATGGAGAAGGGCGTCCCAGAATCCGCGAGCGCCCTGATGATCCCGGGCATCAGCTGGTAGCGACCCTCCGCGCGCTGATAGGGGTCGGTGTTGGTCCCCAGGGCCACGTGCTCGCGCTTCCAGGACGGCCGATTCAGTTCGGCGCGAAGCACCTCGGCGACATTGGTCTTCACGATGATCTGCGTATCAAAGTCCCTGCCCGCGTCCAGGTCCAGGTACTCGTGCGTCTTCCGCGCGAAGCAGTTTTGGCTGACCACACCGTTCGCGATGAAGTCCCCGGTGCTGGTGGTGATGTCGATCAGCGGCTCGCTGCGACCGAGCGCTTCGATGCCGGTGATGCGCAGAGCCTCGGTGGTCCCGACCGCACCTCCCAGCACGCTCGCTTCGAGAGCGGACTCCTCCGCCTCGGAATCCAGCTCAGGAGACATTCCGAGTCCGAATCCCATGAGCCGGTCGTGCTCCGTCAGACATGGGCGCGGTGACCCACCCTCCGGGCGAGCCACGTACTTCCACCCGCGCTCTGCCAGGAAGCGATGGTCGCCGCTGGCCACGATCTGAGTGCCATCGCGAAGCGTGATGCGGAATGCGGGCTTCTCGGTCCCCCATTTCGCTGAGACCTCCGAGCGGACCAACCGGCGATTCCTGCCGTCGAGCTCGGTGCCGACGACGACGTCGCCCACCCTGACCTCACGCAGCAGCTTCTGCCGCCCGTCGGCCATCAGGATCAGCGTCTCGGGGCTCAGGCAATACACGCACTGATGCAGACATCCGCGGGTGGGGTTCACGGTCCAGGAGAAGGGCATGTTCGACTGGCCAGGCACCTTGTTGAGCGCGGTCTTCGCCGCCACCTCGTGGAAGGTCACGCCTTCGAACTCCGGGGTGCGCACCGAGCGCAGGAGTCCCTTGAGCGGGATGAGGGCCGCACCCTCACCCTCCTGCACTGCCTGTCCCTGCCACCTCATACGGTTATTCGAACATACTTTCGAATGCCTGTCGAGATGGACTCGCCCTCGAGGCCCGGCGCGCTGAAACTCCCGGACACCTGACTGGGCCCGGGGCACCAGCCTCAGCTCACCAGCAGCAGGACCCCGCCCAGCCCGGTTCCCACCGCAAGCACCGTGCCGCCGGCGCCGAGCAGCAGCGCCGGTCCTCCCTGGCGCAGCAGGCGACGCAGGTCCACCGAGGCGCCGACGCCGACCATCGCGGTGGTCAGCAGCATCGTGGTCACGTCCGCGGAGAAGTCCAGGGTGGACTCGGGCAGATCGGTGACCGAGCGCAGCACCATCATCACCAGGAAGCCCAGCACGAAGAGCGGGATCAGCGGCGGCCGCGATCCAGCGCCCTCCTCGACGCCCTCCCCGGCTCCCTGCGCAGCTCCGACCGCCCGGCGGCGACGCCCGGCAAGGCTGATGCCGGCGATCACCGGCGCCAGGAGCACCACCCGGGCGAGCTTGACCAGGGTCGCGGTGGCCAGCGCCACCGCCCCGACCACTCCGCCGGCGGCGACCACCTGTCCGACCTCATGGATGCTGGCGCCGATCCAGACGCCCATCTGTTCCTCGCCGAGGCCGAGCAGGGTTCCCAGCGCCGGCAGCGCGAGCAGCGCCAGGGTGCCGTAGAGGGTGACCACCGCAACGGCGGCCGCAGCGGCCGCCTGGACCGGGGCGCCGTCGTCGTCCTTGCCGTCGCCTCGGTCGATCGCCGCGGCGGCTGCCGCCACGGCTGAGGCCCCGCAGATCGCGGTGCCGGCGGCCAGCAGCGTGGTCATCCCCTTCGGTGCGCCCAGCAGCCGCCCGAGGGCCAGCATCCCGAAGAAGGTCACCCCCACGGTGAGCACGACGACCGCGAGGACCGCCCACCCCAGGCCGAGCAGGTCACCCAGCGCCAGCTGGAGGCCGAGCAGCACGATGCCCACCCGGAGCAGCTTCTTCGCCGCCCAGCCGAGACCACGCTCGGCCCAGAACGGCACCCAGCCCAGGCTGCGCAGCGCGATGCCGGCAAGGACTGCGACCAGCAGCCCGGAGATCACCGGAATCTGCTCAGCGATCAGCCGGTGCGCGGCGATCGCGAAGATGAGAGCCAACGCCGCGCCGGGGAGGATCTCCGCGGTCTGGCGCCAGAGCCGGGTCAGCCGCGAGGTCAGGTTGGAGGTCAGGGCGGTTAGTGGAGGCACCGGATAAGCATAGGACCACTGGCCTAGACTGAGCGGGTGCCGAATCAGCTGAACACCGAGACCCCGACCGCCGCTCCGCATGAGTCGATGAAGCCGGGGGCCGCACAGCAGGATGCAAGGCCGCAGGAGTCAGCGCCGCACCCGCAGGCGGGCCGCGAGGCCTTCAGCTTCGAGGTCGAGGCCCGGATCGAGGGGGCGCTGGGCCGCACCGGCACCATCCGCACTCCCCACGGGGACATCAAGACCCCGGCCTTCATCCCGGTGGCCACCAAGGCCACGATCAAGACCGTGCGCCCCGAGGAGATGCTCGAGATCGGCGCCCAGGCCGCCCTGGCCAATGCGTATCACCTGAATCTGCAGCCGGGCACCGATGTGATTGACGCCGCGGGCGGGCTGGGCCGGTTCATGAACTGGCCGCTGCCCACCTTCACCGACTCCGGCGGATTCCAGGTCATGAGTCTGGGCGCGGGGTTCAAGAAGGTCATCACCATGGACGCCTCGGTGGTCCCCGATGACGCGGCCGTCGCCCCGAAGAAGGTGCGCCTTGCCCTGGTGGACGACGACGGCGTGACCTTCAAGTCCCATATCGACGGCACCACCCACCGGTTCACCCCGGAGATCTCGATGAAGCTGCAGCACGAGATAGGCGCGGACATCATCTTCGCCTTCGACGAGCTGACCACACTGTTCAACACCCGCGACTACCAGGAGACCTCCCTGGAGCGCACCCGGCTCTGGGCCGAGCGCTGCCTCTCCGCGCACCGCAGCCTCACCGCCGAGCGCAGCCACCGCCCCTACCAGGCACTCTTCGGGGTGCTCCAGGGTGCCCAGTACGAGGATCTGCGGCGCAAGGCCGCGAAGGATCTGGGCTCTATGGAGATCGAGGGGCAGAGCTTCGACGGCTTCGGAATCGGCGGCGCCCTGGACAAGGAGAACCTCGGGGTGATCGTGAGCTGGATGGCCGAGGAGCTCCCGGAGAACAAGCCGCGCCACCTGCTGGGGATCTCCGAGCCCGAAGACTTCTTCACCGCTATCGAGAACGGGGCAGACACCTTCGACTGCGTCTCCCCCTCTCGGGTGGCGCGGACCGGACGGGTCTATCACCCCGATGGTCGCTACAACATCCCGCAGGCCCGCTTCAAGCGCGACTTCTCCCCCATCGATGAGGAGTGCACCTGCTACACCTGTCAGAACTACACCCGGGCCTACCTGCATCACCTCTTCAAGGCCAAGGAGATGCTCTACAACACGCTGTGCACCATCCATAACGAGCACTACACGATCAAGATGGTCGATGACATCCGGGCCAGCATCGAACAGGGCCGGTTCTACGAGTTCCGCGACGCCACCCTGGGCCGCTATCAGGCTGGGTCCACGAGTCGCTACCAGGCTGGGGTCACCCCGTAGCCGAGGGGTCCTGGGGCAGGACCTAGAGGGTCCGATCCGCTGCTGAGCTGGTAGCTCCCAAGCCCCCTCCCGAAACCTCTGATTGATCGAATAAATCCTGGTCAGAGAGCATTAGCGACTGTTGCCTCGAGTTGCCAAATCGGCGCGACTGGGGTGCACTGAGTCACGACGTGCCGACTGGAAGAACATTGCGTTCCGCGAGTCGGCATCCTAAGACCCGGACCTACGGCAGGACCATTTTGCGCCAACCCTCTCCGGCCAGCAATCACGCTCCGACTCTTGACCATCGCTCCTCACGGGTGGCCCCCGAGCGACGGTACCGACCGGAGATCCACGGTCTGCGTGGTCTAGCGATTCTCGGGGTGGTGCTCTTCCACCTCTTCGGCGCGGGCCGAGTCTCCGGCGGCATCGACATCTTCCTCGCCATCTCCGGATTCCTGTTCACCGCGATGCTTCTGCGCGAGGCGGTGGAGAGCGGCGGTACGATCCGGGTCGGGCGGTATCTGGCCAGGCTTGCCAGAAGGCTGCTTCCCCCTGCTGCCCTGGTCATCCTGGTCACGACCCTGGCCGGGCTGCTCGTCTTCCCGGAGACCCGACATTCTCAGCTGCTCGCCGAGGCCCGCGCGTCACTGCTCTACTTCGAGAACCTCGAACTGATCACCTCCCAGCTGACCTACGGGGCGGCCGGCCCGGAGACCAGTCCGTTCCAGCACTTCTGGTCCCTCTCCGTGCAGGGCCAGTTCTACCTCCTCTGGCCGCTGGTTGCGCTGACTGCGGTGCTGGTGGCCAAGCGGACCCGACGCAGTCCGATCCTGGTGATGGGGGTGATGACCGGGCTGATCGTGGCGGCGTCGTTCGGCTACGCCGTCTACATGGGCGGGGTGAACCAGGACGAGGCGTACCTGATGACTCGCACCCGCTTCTGGGAGCTCGGCTTCGGCGGGCTGCTGGCCCTGCTGGGCTCCGCGCTGACGCTGCCGCGCCGTTGGCGGCTCGCGGCGGGCTGGGCCGGCGTCGTCCTGATCATCGCCACAGGCTTCGTCTTCGACGGCGCGGCTCTGTTCCCCGGCCCCTGGGCGCTGTGGCCGCTGATGGGCCTGGCGCTCGTGCTCGCGGCCGCTGGACCCGGCGGAGGCACACAGGACCCCGCCGCGACGGCGACCCGGATCCTCTCCACGCACCCCTTCACCTGGATCGGCGATCATGCATATGCCCTCTACCTCTGGCACTGGCCGCTGCTGATCTTCTACCTCGAGATCAGGGAATACTCCACGCTCGGTGCGCGTGGCGCGCTGATCATCCTGGCCGCCGCACTGGTGCTGGCCATTCTGACCAACCGATGGGTGGAGCTGCCGGTGAACCGTGCCTCAGCACGCATCGCTCCCCGAGTGCCCTTGGCCATCGCGGCGACGGTGCTGCTGATCGGTGGCTCCGTGAGCAGCTACGGGATCCACCAGATCCAGACCCAGCGCAGTGAAGCCCCATCCCTGGCCGAGGTCGACCGTAGTGACTATCCAGGGGCGCTGGCCACGCTGGAGGGCACCGAAGTCCCCGACGGTGTGGATTTCATCCCAGACCCGCAGACGCTGGCGCAGAGCCGGCCGGATTACTACGACTGGGGATGCCGACAGGAGAGCGGCGACGGTGAGAACCGCGGTGAGGTACTGGTGTGTGAAGACCCTGAAGAGCCCGCCCAACCGGATCTGAGGGTGATGATCACCGGAGGCTCACACGCCGGGCAGTGGCACCATGCTTGGAGGATCCTGGCCGCCGAGAACAACTGGGAGCTGCTGATCGCGGACAAGTCCGCGTGCGTGCTCACCGCGGGCTCCGACCCTGAGGAGAATCAGTGCCATGAATGGAACCTCAACCTGCTCGACGTGATCACTGAACGGAAGCCTGACCTGGTGTTCACGGCGGGCACCCGGGTGCCCGCCGACGGCACCCCGGAGAACATCTACTGGGGGGCCCCGGAGAAGTGGCAGCAGATCATGGACCGCGGCCCCGAGGTGCTGCTCATGCGCGGAACGCCACGGCGCGAAGACTCGGTGGCCGACTGCCTCGCCGCGGGCGGGGACGCCGAGACCTGCGCAATGGACCCCATCAGCTACCAGGACACGAACCCGCTCACCGAGCCGGACCTGCCGGATGGTCTCTACACCCTGGACATGACCGAACACCTCTGCTCCGAGGAGATCTGTCCGGCGGTGATCGGCAACATCGCGGTCTACTACGACCAGAGCCACCTCTCCAACCACTACATCGAATCGATGGCGCCGCTGCTGGATGCCAAGCTTCGCGACGAGATGCCGCACCTGTTCTGAGCCTCTAGGGACCAATCGGACCTCCGGCGTGACCTGGGGAGGACCGTCTGGAGCGACGAATGAACCGGCGGGCGCCCACGTAACAATTGTTCACTGGTTTGCATCTTTTGTCGGACAGCTCTAGGTTTCAGCAGACAACGAATCATCCAGAGCGACTGAGAGACCTAGCTCAACGACGTCGCAGCAACCCCACCCTTCAGGGTGAGCAGGTGCTACCGCTGGGAACGATGAAAGGTGAAATCTTCCATGCCTGAAGCGTGTTCTCGCCAACCAGAGATCAAGTTGAACCCGAGGTACACCGAGGCGCCCCTGCGCACCTCTTCGAAGACTCTGCGGGTCGCTGGCACGTGGTCGGGCCCAGTACGGACCGAACTCACCGTCCGGGACTTCAGCTTCGTCTCTGACCAGCCTGTGGTGCGCGGCGGCAGCGATCAGGGCCCCGCACCGATGGAGTACCTGATCGGCGGTGTCAGCAGCTGCATCGCCGTCGCGGTCGAACAGCTGGCCCATCGGCGGGCCCTGCCCCTCACCGACATCTCCACATACACCCTGGCACGTCAGGACACTCGCGGGTTGGCTGGGCAAGCAGATGTGCAACCCTATTTCTACGTGTACCGGTTGCAGCTGGTCGTAGAGACCAGCGAACAGGACTCCTCTGTCCTGACAGACTTCGCCCAGTGGGCCGAACACATCTGCCCCGCGATCAATCTCTTGCGCGACGCGCACATCGACCTGGAAGTCGCGTGGGCATTCGTGCACAAGAACTCCCCTGGCCTCGCCGAAGCTCTGGCGAATCATGCCTGGGGCTACGAGGTGGACGGGGACCCCAACGTCGGGAGTCTGATCTTCGAGATCATCAATGCTGATGCCACGTCAGATGTGACCGGGGTGAACGCATGACAACGGTCGGACTCTGGACGATCGGCCTGGCACTCGCATACACCGCCTGGCTCATACTCGGAAGCCGCATCGCTGTGGGCCGCTCGGGACACGGAGGATTCTTCGTCAGCGGTCGCAGTTTCAGCCCTTGGACCGTCGCGTTCTGCATCACGGGACTGTTCTCGGGATCCTCCTACATCGCGATCGTCGAGCTGAGCTACCGAACAGGTGTGTCGGCCGTCTGGTACGGCGTGGCCGAAACGGTGCAGATCTTGCTGATCGCGCTCCTGCTGGTCAAGCCCCTGCGAGAGAAGCTCGTGGTGACGGTCACCGGCATCATCGGGGACCGATTCGGCCGCGGAGCCCAGGCCATCAGTTCTGTGATCACCGGTCTGACGTTTCCGATGTATTCAGTGGCCACCAGCATCGCCTTCGCGTCCGCCCTCTTCGCGGTCACGGAGATCCCACTGTGGCAGTGCATCGCTCTGACAGCGATCATCCTGCTCGCCTTCCTGACCTTCGGCGGCATGCGCTCCGTCGCATTCTCCCAGACCATGAATGTCCTGATGATCTTCGTGATGTTCATCGTGGGCATCTGGGCGTTCCTGGTCTCACCCGGGCCCAGCGGTCTCGAGACCTTGGCTGAGGAGCAGCCACAGATGTTCGATGTCTCGAACGCCGGCATATCGCTGATCGTTGCCTGGTTCGGCACCTTCATCGTCAATGTTCCCCTGGCTCAGGCCGCCTTTCAGATGTCGATGTCGGCGCGGAGCCCGGAAGACGGCCAGAAGGGACTCTTCCTCGCGGCGATCATCGGCATGCCCCTGATCCTTCTCGGAATCGTCGTCGGCGTCGCCGCCTCGATTGTGGTCCCGGATGCATCGCTGCCCCTGGTGGGCATCGCCGAGTACATCGCCGGCTCCCTTCCTGCTTGGGCTGCGGCCGTATTCTTCGTGGGACTCTGGGCTTGCGCCCTGGGCTGGGCGGGACCCTGCCAGTTCTCTGGAGCTACCTCGCTGGGCCGGGACCTCGGGAGCGCGCTTCGTCCCCGAGCGACCCAGGTGGAGCTGGTGCGCTACACGCGGATCGCGCTGGTGGGGCTCACTGTCCTGATGGTGATCTTCAGTCTCCTGCGCGCCGAGGAGTCAGCCTGGTGGAATGTGATGGCATGGACTCTGCGCAACGGCGCTACCTTCGCTCCGGTTCTCGCGGCGTTCTTCTGGCCGCTCGCCACCCGCTCCGCGGCGCTGACCGCACTACTCGCTGGATTCAGCGCGGGACTCGGCTGGTACGCGCTCTCGGGGTTCAGTGCCACGGACTTCTTCCTCGGAACCCATCCGGTCTGGGTCGCCATGATCGCCAATCTCGCAGGCATCGTTCTAGTCACGCTGATCCAGGGCAGTTGGCGACTGACCCTTCATGGGGCGCGGCGCAGAAACGGCGGACTCGTTCTTCTGGTCACCGGTCTCGCCGCGGTCCTGAGCATGAACATCTCAGCATGGCTCAACATCTACGGTTTGATGGGACTGGCACTCTTCCTCATCACTCTTGGTGTCTTCGCCGCTGCGGTCCTCCTCGCCGAGTCTCCGACGGCGACCCACACGAAGACCCAGCTGTGGGGCTCCCGGACCGAACCAGTGACCGCGCAGAACACCTCGCCACTGTAGGTCTCGCGACACCAATGCCTGCTGCCGTTCGACCCGTCAGGGGAAGTCACACCTAGAGCTGGCCCAGCAGCTCCCGCCAGATCACCTTCCAGTGTTGGACCTCCTCGGGCGAGCGCAGCTTGGTGTGTCCGACGCCGAGCGAGGACTTCCCTGCGGACTTCCCCGAGATGGTCACCGCGACCCGGGAGCCGTCGACCAGCCCGGCGCGCCAGTAGCGCCAGCGGTCGGTGGAGGAGGTGCCGGGCTCTCCCTGGAGCGCGACACCGCCGAAAGAGTCACGCCCGCCGACGAGAGCGACCCATGCCCCCAGCGCGGCGTCCATGTCACCCGGATAGGTCTTGGAGACCGAGGCCTGAAACTCACCGGTACGAGACTCCCCCGGGCGGCGCAGGTCACGGTGTTGTTCGTAGGCGACCGCCACGCTCTGGGCCCACCAGCCACGGTTCTCCACGTCCATCGGCATATGGTCATAGACGATTCCGACGATCTCGCGGTGCGGGAGGGCAGCAGCTCCGGCGTCGTCGAGGGCGGTGACCCACTGCGCCCAGGCCCGTCGGGTGGTCCGTTCGATCGCTGCGGTGCTGTGACTCCTGACCATGGGCTCGAGCCTACGCCGCTGGTGCTCGCTTGCCAGCCCTGGCCGTCGGCGGACCTGCCCCGGCGCGTGACTTGACACGCCCGTGGAGCTCAGCCGGTGCGTGCCCTCAGGCGGCGTCGACGGAGTTGACCGGCATGTGCGGGAAGTACTCCCAGAGTTCGCGGAGTCTGCGGAACTGCAGGTCATCGTCGAGCCCTTCGAGGACGGAGACGACGGCAGGCCGAGCACCTGAGGCGGTGGCTGCCGCCACCAGATCCTTCGGGACGGTCGGTTGGGCGGTGAGCGTGAATGCGGTCTTGACAGCTTCGACGACTTCAACTCGGGTGACAGCGTGCATGGTGTTCCTTCCAAGAGGGTTCTGCATGGGGTGCCCGCAGCCCTCGGCGATCGGTCACATCCGTGCGGAGACCGATGCGTTGATGCTGCCCGGAGGATCCGGGAGCAGGTTCGGATGGTCGCGCTGGACGGTGCGCAACCTCCACGGGTCTCTGAACAACGCCACGGGGGTGCCGTCGTTGCGGTGGAGGACTTCGCAGTCCTGGCGTTCGCGCAGGATCGCTGCGGCATCCTCGTCGATGTCACGAGCGACCGAGTAGTCCAGCGCGTCGAAGGAGACCGAGGCACCGAAGTCAGATTCCATGCGGGCGGAGACGACCTCGAACTGCATCGGGCCCACGGCGCCCAGGACAGGACGCTGCTGGCCGCGGCGCTCGGAGTAGAACACCTGGATGACGCCTTCGCGGTCCAGCTGCTCGATGCCCTTGCGGAACTGCTTGTGCTTGCTGGCGTCCCCGGTCTTGCCGACCCGGAAGTGCTCCGGGGCGAAGGGCTTGAACGGCGGGAACATCACCGACTGGCCCGCGTAGAGGGTGTCGCCCGGGCGCAGCGTGGACGCGTTGACCAGGCCGACGACGTCGCCGGGCCAGGCGGTGTCCACCGTGGTGCGGTCGCGGCCGAAGACCTGCTGGGAGTACTTGGTGGGGAAGGGCTTCGCGGACTGCGCGTGGGTGGCGACCATGCCGCGTTCGAAGACTCCGGAGCAGATGCGCATGAATGCGATCCGGTCGCGGTGGGCCTTGTCCATACCGGTCTGGACCTTGAAGACGTAGCCGCTGAAGTCGGAGGTGAGCGAATAGGGGGTGCCGTCGGCGTCCGGGCGGGCCTGCGGGGGCGGACCCTGCTCCATGATGAAGTGCAGCAGCTCTTCGACGCCGATGTTCTGCACCGCCGAGGCGAAGAACAGCGGGGTCGCCTCCTGGGCCAGGAATGCGTCGCGGTCGTAGAACTCGTCGTCGACCTCCAGCAGCGAGGACTCCTCCACCGCGGTCTGGAACTCGACCGGGTACTCGGCCTGAGCGACCTCGGCGGAGAGTCTTTCAGCGAGGACCTTCTTCGCGCCGCCGGGGGCGCGGGTGTAACGGTTCATGGTCATCTCGTCGGGGTGCAGCAGTCCGAGCATGTGCCCGGAGTCTCCGACGGGCCAGTTGCGCGGCATCGAGCGCATCCCGGTGCGGGTGAGGATCTCATCGACCAGCTCCAAGGCGTCCTGGCCCGGGCGGTCCCATTTGTTGATCACGGTGATGACCGGCAGCCCGCGGGCCTTGCAGACCTCGAAGAGCTTCATGGTCTGGGCTTCCATGCCCTTGGCCGCGTCGATGAGCATGATCACCGCGTCCACGGCCGCCAGCACGCGGAAGGTGTCTTCGGAGAAGTCAGCGTGCCCGGGGGTGTCCACCAGGTTCACGATCGCATCACCCACGGTGAACTGGAGCACGGCTGAGCTCACCGAGATCCCGCGGGCCTTCTCCATCTCCATCCAGTCCGAGACGGTGCCGCGGCGTCCGGCCTTGCCGTGGACCGCGCCAGCCTCGGTGATCGCGTTCGAGTGAAGCAGCAGCGCCTCACTCAACGTGGACTTGCCCGCATCGGGATGCGAGATCACCGCGATGGTGCGGCGAGACAAGGCCTCGTCCAGAATCTGCTTCGTGTCTGCTTCCATCACGCCTCTGACTCTACGCTTCCGCGGGGAGAGAGTTTAATCCATCCCGGGCCGTGAGGCCACCGTCACAGCGCTGATCCGGTGCAGACCCTCTTGAACGACCCGGCGAACGGGCCCCCCAGCTATCTGTCTCACGTTTATGCCGTCCGAGACCTCCCTCCTCGGGACGAGGACGGCCGGGCTCTCACGTGCGGCGGATCGACTCGTCCGCGAGATCGAGCACCTGGTCCAGCACATCGATCCCGAAGATCAGCTCCCCTTCCGTGGTGTTCAGCGGCGGGCAGATGTGCAGCCGGTTCATGTTCATGAAGGGCAGCACTCCGCGGCGTCTGGCCTCGGCGACCAGCTGATTCATCACCGCGGGGGTCTGACCATAGGGAGCCAGCGGTTCGCGGGTCTCCTTGTCCTTGACCAGTTCGATGGCCCAGAACATCCCGACCCCGCGCACATCTCCGACGCTGGGGTGCCTGTCCTTCAGCGCGGCCAGCCGGGGTCCGATCACGTCTTCTCCCAGCTTCAGCGCGTTCTCCACCATGCCCTCCTCGCGCATCGCGCTGATCGCGGCCACCGCGGCGGCGGCGGCGAGCGGGTGCCCGGAGTAGGTCAGTCCTCCCGGATAAGGCCGCTCGGCGAAGCTCGCGTAGATCGCATCGTCCATGGCGACGCCGCCCATCGGCACGTAGCCGGAGTTGACCCCCTTGGCGAAGGTCACGATGTCGGGCTCGATCCCGTAGTGCTGGTGGGCGAACCACTTGCCCGCACGGCCGAAGCCTGACATGACCTCATCGATGATCAAGACGATTCCGTGCTCGTCACACAGCTCCCGCACTCCCTGCAGGTAGCCCGCCGGAGGCAGGTAGATCCCGGCGGTCCCCGGGATCGCTTCCAGAATGATCGCCGCGACCTGTCCCGGCCCTTCCAGCAGCACCAGGTCGCGCAGGTGATTCAACGCGCGTTCGGCCTCCTGCGCCTCATCGGCGGCGTTGAAGTAGGAGCGGTAGGTGTAGGCGGGCAGGAAATGCTCGACGCCGGCGTCGTCGTCGGAGGCTATCCTTCGCGGGTCACCGGTCAGGTTCACGGCCAGGTGGGTGCCGCCGTGGTACGAGCGGTAGGCAGAGAACACCTTGCGCCGACCGGTGTGCAGCCGCGCCATCCGCACCGCATGCTCATTGGCGTCGGCCCCGCCGTTGGTGAAGAAGACGTGGTTGATGTCTTGAGGGAGAAGCTCGGTGATCAGCCGGGCTGCTTCGGATCGGGCCTCGTTGGCGTGCTGGGGGGCCACCGTGCACAGCTTCTCCGCCTGGGCCTTGATCGCCTCGATGATCTTGGGGTGCTTGTGTCCGGCGTTGGTGAAGACCAGCTGGGACGTCAGGTCCAGGAGCTTGTTGCCCTCACCGTCCCAGATCCAGGAGCCTTCGGCGTCGAGCACGGTCATCGGGGTCAGCGGCTCCTGCGCGCTCCAGGAGTGGAAGACGTGACTGCGGTCCAGCTCGTAGGCCCGGCGGCCCGCGTCGATCTCGGCGGCGCTCGGCCCGGCATCGAACCCGGTGGTCCCGGTGCTCTCAGTCTTCTCGGTGGTATGGGCTGTCATCATGCTCTCCTGCTCTGAAGTCCTGGTCGGTCATTCTGCGGGACGCCCAGCTGCCGACCGCTCTCGGCTGGATCACCCCCGGGGGTGGTGACCACCTTGCCATGGGTGTAGAGCAGTGCCTCCGGTGCCGTCGGCGTGGCTCCCGACGAACAGCGAATTTTCCCAGCCATCAAGAAAGGATAAGAGGCCATCGGGGCGGAGATCCGGGCATTGACCCCGCTCACGTCCCTCGTCACCTCCATCTGGGAGCGAACAGCTCTCGCCCTGTCCGTGGCCCGCTCGGTCTCGTTTCATACCGCGCCGCCTCGGCAGGGACATCGACGAGCGCTCCAGGCAGCATGGGCAGCAACGTGGCAGGCGGAACGTCGTCGTCTCGTCGACCATGTGATGCCGCATGACTCAGAATCTCTCGAACATCCGTCTCCGTTCTGACCGCCTTCCGAGAAGGGGAGGCGACTTCGTGCATCGGCGCCGATCTCTCCCATCTGCGCACGCTGATCGCTGGTCGGCTGCCTGCTAGCCTTTGACCATGCCCTCTCGTGTCACCCTCGTTTGCGCTGCCATGTTGTTCTCACTTACAGCATGCGGCAGCGGCTCACCAACGGAGGGCCCGCAATCTGCCGATGCGGGGCCAGACAGCTTCCCCACCGTCAAGTTCAATCAATCGTTGACGGCGGACGTGACGTCGGCGCAGCTCGAAGACTGGTCGGATCGAGGCCTCCTGCCCGTGGCACCGGCCCACGGGGGCGCTTTCGAGACCATGACGAATGCTCTGCGAGCCTCGGATCCGGCCCCCGATGTGGTCATCTTCGGTGACTCCATGACCCAGCAGGGACTGGACCCCACCGAGCTGGGCCAGCTCCTGTCTGCGGCGACCGGTGACGAGGTGTCCGTCTTCAATGGCGCAAGCAGCAGGGCGCGCTGGGGGATGAACCTCTTGTTGGCCCGCTACATGGTCAGTCTCGACGACCTGCCGTCGGTCGCACTGATGGGCATCTCCACCCGCGCGGCGGAGCGTGACGACTTCTACAAGTCGGAGGGCTCGAAGTCAGCGTTCTCATCGATGGTGGAGGGATGCGACCGACCCATCAGTGACACCTGGGACGAAGAGGACGCCGCGCGGTGCGAGCGCGACGTCGCCGACCCGCTGTTCCGGTTCCGTGTCGGCGGGGAACAGGTGGCGCGGGCTCAGGAAGGTCTGCCGGCGCAGACCAGCCTGCGGATCAACGAGGGCAGCAGGCTGCGCTCTGACGGTTTCATGGTCCATCCCGGCGTCAGCGCGGCCGAGGCCGAGGAGATCAGCGACACCCGGATGGAGCGCGGATTTCCAGGTTTTCCGACGGTGCACGATGAAGCTGTCGCCGACTTCGGGAGCGTCGCAGATCTGCTGCGCAGTCATGGCGTGACCGTGCTCGCCTTCGAGATTCCGTATACGCCTGTCCACCAGGCGAACCTCGAAGAGGCAGGACGCGACTACGACGCCCGCCGGCAGGACTCGGCTCAGTCTCTGACCGCCCCCCATGACGTCCAGCTGTTCCCGGTGGATGAGTTCGGCCCCTGGTGGGGCGATGGCGACAGCCGGGATGCCATCCATCTCGCACCCCAGGGCGCGAGCAAGTTCGCACGCCAGCTCACCGAGATCCCGGGTTTCATCGACGAAGTTCAAGAAGGCCTCGCCGACTGAGACGTCAGCGGAGACTCACAGGAGTCAACGGCGCCACCCCTGCCTTCTCCTCTGACCGATGGTGTTAGACCTGGAATGCCGCCCGGGTCGAGTCCACGATCCTTTCGTAGACCGGCAGCACCACCTCGAGCTGTGCCCCGAGAATGTTGAATCCGTGACCCACCCCTCTTGAGGTCGAGGTGGTCGACCAGAGCTCCTGCCTCGCGAAGCCGCTCGGCGTAACGGGCTGCCTCCCCACGGAGCAGGTCCTTCTCAGCCGAGACCACCAGCGCCGGCGCGATGCCGGTGATCGGGCCGGCGTCGTGCTCGCCGGCAGGTGACGCGAGCCGGTCCTTGCGCTGGTCGATGTTCGGACAGTACGAAACGTTGAACACCGGGCCCAGCCGGATGAGGAACTTCTCTTGTCCAGCCGACCACTTCTTCGCGGCGGGAATGGTCAGATCCAATGCCGGGTGCATCAGCACCTGCAGGGAGATCCGCGGAGCAGCTGACTCCAGGGCAAGCCGCGCGGCGCCTGCCGCGAGCGCACCCCCTGCTGACTGGCCCCCCATAGCCAGCTTCCGGCCCTCCCACCTCCGCTCGAGCGTGGCACCCCAGACCGCGACGTCGTAGGCCTGCTCCACCGGACCTGGGAAGCGTGACTGCGGAGCGGGAATGTAGTCGACATTGAGGACCGTGACCCCTGCATGGAAGGCGATGAACCGACAGAGCGCGTCATCCTGTTCGGGGTGGCGCATCACGAAGCCTCCGCCGTGAAGGTTCACGTACACACCCCTTGCGACGGGCCCTCCCGGCGGTGAGTACGGGATCGCGCGGAGCTCTCCGTGCCGGGTGGGGATCGAGATCTCCTCGGTCACCGCCGGTATATCAGTGAAGGCTGCTGGCCCCTTCACCCTCGATGAACCCGGCGCCTTCTGCGTGAGCATGGCAAGACCATCGGCAAGCCACAGAGACAGTGCCATCACAGTTCCTCTCCCTCGATCAGATCAGCAGCCCCCGCCGGGGTGCTGATGATCTGACATCACCGCGACGCCGACGGCAACCTCCCAGCCCACCCCTGAGGACCCCTTCAGGTTGACGTGACCATATGAACTGGACCATAGTGTCACTGTCACCTTAAGGAGGCCTCGCCATGGCCGCGCCGTCGAACCTGCAGACCGAGCTCGCCGTGAGCACGGTGGTCTTCGCGCTGCGTCCGCACCCGGAGACCGGGGAGCTCACGCTCTGGCTGCCGCTGGTGCGCCGCATCCGCGAACCCTTCCTGGGCCAGTGGGCACTCCCCGGAGGCCCCCTGGAACCCGACCAGGACCTGGTCAGCTCCGCGCGCGCCACCCTGCTGGAGACCACCGGTCTGGCTCCGCGGCACATGGAACAGCTCTACGCCTTCGGAGATGTGGACCGCTCCCCGGCCAGCACCCGGGTGGTGTCCATCGTCTACTGGGCGCTGGTGCGCCAGGACGAGGACACCGACGCTGTGGAGGGCGAGAACCTGGAATGGTTCCCCGCCGATGACATCGCCGAGGAGGCCGGCGTGCTGGCCTTCGATCACGGCGTGATCCTCGCCTACGCCCTGGACCGGCTGCGCGCGAAGGTCACCTACTCCCCCATCGCCCACGCCTTCCTCCCCGAGAGGTTCCCGCTGGCCGAGCTGCGCCGGGTCTATGAGGCGATCCTCAACCGGGCGCTGGATCCGTCGAACTTCCGCCGCCAGATCCTTGCCCAGGGCACCGTCGAGGACACCGGCGAGCGCATGACCGGCACGGCGCACCGCCCGCCGCGGCTCTACCGCTCCAACCCCCACCGCACCCGTTACACCCTCACCATCCAGGAGACACCATGACCGCCTCGGTCCATGACCTGATCACCCTGACCCCGAAGGACAGCTGCAACACGAAGCTGGCCGCCGGGCCTTGGGACTTCGACACCGTCCCGGGCTACGGGCCCGGCTCCTCGCAGGCCGATCGACTCCCTGACCCGGTCTCCCGCCCCGGTCAGCTGCCCGAGCGCTACCAGCTGATGCCCGAGGCCGAGCTGTACGAGCGGATCGTGGCCGCGAAGGCGACGCTCGGCGAGGAGCTGGTCATCCTGGGCCACTTCTACCAGCGCGACGAAGTCATCCAGCACGCCGACTTCGTGGGCGATTCCTTCCAGCTGGCCAATGCCGCGCTGAGCAAGCCAGAAGCCAAGACCATCGTCTTCTGCGGAGTCCATTTCATGGCCGAGACCGCGGACATCCTCTCGACTCCTGAGCAGTCGGTAATCCTGCCCAACCTCGCCGCCGGCTGCTCCATGGCGGATATGGCCGATGAATCCTCGGTGGAGACCGCATGGGAGGAGATCTGCGAAACATACGGGGTGGACCCGGAGAACATCACGCCCGACGCCGAGGGCAAGGTCCCGATCCTCCCGGTGACCTATATGAACTCCTCCGCCGCACTGAAGGCGTTCTGCGGCCGCCACGGCGGGATCGTCTGCACCTCTTCCAACGCCGCGACCGTGCTGGAATGGGCCTTCCAACGCGCCCACCGGGTGCTGTTCTTCCCGGACCAGCACCTGGGCCGCAACACCGCCAAGGCCATGGGGGTCCCACTGGAGCAGATGCCGCTGTGGAACCCGCGCAAAGCCCTGGGCGGGAACACTGCCGAGCAGCTGCGCGAGGCCAAGGTCCTGCTCTGGCACGGCTTCTGTTCGGTGCACCGACGCTTCACCGTGGACCAGATCACCCAGGCCCGCGCCGCGGACCCGCAGGTGAAGATCATCGTGCACCCCGAGTGCCCGATGGAGGTGGTCGACGCCGCCGACGCCGCCGGCTCCACCGACGCGATCCAGAAGTTCATCGCGGCCTCCTCCCCCGGGGACACCATCGGGATCGGCACCGAGGTCAACATGGTGAACCGGCTCGCCGCCCAGTACCCGGACCGCACCATCTTCTGCCTGGACCCGGTCATCTGCCCGTGCTCCACCATGTACCGGATCCACCCGGGCTACCTGGCCTGGGTGCTGGAGGAGCTGGTGGCCGGACGCGTGAACAACCAGATCAGTGTGGATGCCGCGGTCTCCGTGCACGCGAAGGTCGCGCTGGACCGGATGCTCGCCGCGAAGCCGAAAGCCTGAAGGGACACCGTGGACACGCAGCTCTCGGCCCGCGACATCGACGCGGTCATCACCCTCGCGCTGGCCGAGGACATCCCCTTCGGGGATCTCACCAGCGTCGCCTTCGTCCCGGCCGATGCCAGCGCGCACGCCCAGCTGGTGGCACGGGAACCCGGTGTCCTCGCCGGTGGTGAGATCTTCGCCCGCACCTTCGCCGCGCTGGACCCCGGCGTCGTCGTGAGTCTCCAGACCGACGACGGCGCACGGTTCGGTCCTGGGGATGTGCTGGCCAGCGTGCAGGGCCCCGCCCGGGCGATCCTCGGCGCCGAGCGGGCGGCGCTGAACCTGATCCAGCGACTCTCCGGGGTGGCCACGCTGACCAGCGAGTATGTCGCCGCCGTCGCCGGCACCGGGGTGCGGGTCACCGATACCCGCAAGACCACCCCGGGGCTGCGCGCGCTGGAGCGCTACGCGGTGCGCTGCGGGGGTGGGCACAACCACCGATTCTCACTCTCCGATGCGGTGATGGCCAAGGACAACCACCTCGCGCTGGTGGGCGACTCCCCCGAGGCGCTGACCACGGCGATCCTCACTGCCCGCGAGCGCCTGCCGCACACCACCCACATCGAGGTGGAGGTGGATCGGGTCGAGCAGATCGCGCCGGTGCTGGCCGGCCGGGCGGACACCATCATGTTGGACAACTTCACGTGTGAGGACCTGCGCCGCGGGGTGGAGCTCATCGACGGGGCCGCCCTGGTGGAGGCCTCCGGCGGGGTGAGCCTGGAGACCATCGCAGCGATCGCCGGCACCGGGGTGGACCTGATCAGCGTCGGTGCGCTCACCCAGGGTGCCCGCGCCCTGGACCTGGGGCTGGACATGGATCTCGGGGCCGGTATCCACGTCGAGGTCGACGCTGCTCTGGCTGGCGGGCTTGATGTGGACGGGCCGGGAACCTCGGGCTGATGCTCTACCTGGACGAGTCCGCCGCCGCCCCGGTCAGGCGCGAGGTGCTCGAGGCCATGTGGCCACACCTGACCGGGTATGCGAATCCCTCGAGCGTCCACGAGCCCGGGGCCGCGGCATCACGGGCGCTGGAGACGGCGCGCGCCGAGGTGGCCCGGCACCTGAACGCCCGGCCGGCGGAGATCATCTTCACCTCCGGCGGCACCGAGTCCGACAATGCCGCGGTGAAGGGCATCGCGCTCGCGGATCCGAGAGGTCGCCATGTGCTGATCTCCGCACTGGAACACCCTGCCGTGAGCGAGTCCGCGGCCTGGCTGGGCCGGCTGGACTACGAGGTGGAGACCGTGCCGGTGGATGCGGAGGGTGTGGTCACCCCTGAGGCGCTGGCAGCGAGGCTGCGCACCGACACCACGTTGGTCTCGATCCATTACGCGAACAACGAGGTCGGCACCGTTCAGGACGTCGCCGCACTGGCGGCGCTCTGCACGGAACACCGCGTTCCGTTCCACACCGACGCGGTCCAGGCCGCCGGGACCCTGTCCCTGGATGTGCAGGAGCTCGGGGTCAGCGCGATGAGCCTTGCCGGGCACAAGCTCGGCACCCCCAAAGGCACCGGCGTGCTGTACCTGCGTCGTCGGACACCTTTCGAACCACTGATCCATGGCGGCGGACAGCAGCGAGACCTGCGCTCGGGCACCGAGAACGTCGCCGGAGCGGTCGGGCTGGCGACGGCGCTGCGGCTGGCTGCCGAGACTGACGTCCGGGAGCTCGCCCGGCGCCGCGATGACTTCATCGACGCCGTGCTGGCCCGGGTCCCCGGCGCGCAGCTGACCGGGCACCGCACCCGCCGGCTCGCCGGACACGCGTCCTTCGTGCTTCCGGGGCGCAGCGGGGAGTCGGTGCTGCTGGACCTGGAACGGCAGGGGATCTTCTGCTCCTCGGGCTCAGCCTGTGCGGCCGGCTCCAGCGAGCCAAGCCCCGCGCTGCGCGCCATGGGCTACTCGGAGGAGGTGGCTCAGACCGCGGTGCGGTTCAGCTTCGGGGACTCCGTGACCCCGCAGGACCTGTCCCGCGCCGCCGCGGCGCTGCCCACCGGACCCTGATCGTCAGGACATCGCTGGCGCCCGCCCTGGACCGGTGGCGCAGGCGTAAGGTGATCAAGGGTCCGCCTCCTGTCTGAGCGGGTGGGCCTGACCCGATGTTCTGAACACGGGCGTTTCTGATCACTGACACTCTGATCTCCAGGAGCCACCATGTACGTTCCCGCTGAAGACCGCTACGACAATGCGGAATACCGCCGCGTAGGCCGCTCCGGCCTGGTGCTGCCGCCGCTCTCCCTGGGGCTCTGGCACAACTTCGGCGACGACTTCGCCCTGCAGAACCAGCGCGAGATCATCCACCTGGCCTTCGATCACGGCATCACCCACTTCGACCTGGCCAACAACTATGGGCCTCCCCCAGGGTCGGCGGAGATCAACTTCGGGCGGATCCTGCGCGAGGACTTCGCCGGGCTGCGCGATGAGCTGATCATCTCCACCAAGGCCGGGTGGACCATGTGGCCCGGCCCCTACGGCGGTCCCACCGGGAGCCGCAAGCACCTGCTCTCCAGCCTGGACCAGTCGCTGAGCCGGATGGGCCTGGACCACGTGGACATCTTCTACTCCCACCGCCCCGATGCCGACACCCCTTTGGAAGAGACCATGTCCGCGCTGGACACGGCGGTACGATCCGGCAAGGCGCTCTACGCCGGGATCTCCTCCTACTCCGCTCAAGACACGATCAAGGCCGCGGCGATCCTGAAGGATCTGGGCACCCCGCTGCTGATCCACCAGCCCTCCTACTCGATGCTCAACCGCTGGATCGAGACCGAGGGTCTGCTCGATGCGGTCGAAGAGGTCGGTGCGGGGGTCATCGGCTTCAGCGCACTCGCGCAGGGCATGCTGACCGACAAGTACCTCGACGGGGTCCCCTCCGACTCGCGCGCGGCGACCAAGGGCTCGTTCCGCGACGACTTCCTCACCGAGGAGAACCTCGGGCACATCCGGGCGCTCAACGAGATCGCCTCCGCGCGGGGACAGAGCCTCGCACAGATGGCGCTGGCCTGGGCGCTTCGCGATGACCGCGTGAGCTCCCTGGTGATCGGCGCCAGCCGGCCCGAACAGCTCAAGAGCAACCTGGCCGCGCTGGACCAGCGCTCCTTCACCAGGGAAGAACTGGACGCCGTCGATGAGCACGCCGTCGACGCCGGCATCGACATCTGGGGCTCGGCCCGCAGGAGCACCCAGAGCTGATCCTGGTGCGACGGGAGGGGTGTGCTCGGCGGGTGGTGCGGCGGATGCGTCCGCGCTCCACCCGCCGCACCACCCGATGAACCCGCTCCCTCGCCCGCCGCTTCACCCGATGCGACCATGAGCCAGATCATGCGGTAGACTTTCCTGGTGCTTCCGGCGAGTTTGTTGGAAGAATTTCGGGCTATAGCGCAGCTTGGTAGCGCGTCCGTCTGGGGGACGGAAGGTCGTGGGTTCAAATCCCGCTAGCCCGACAAACATGCAGAGCCTCTGCTTCCTTGTAGAACAAGGGAAGCGGAGGTTCTTTCGCTATTCTGAGACGAACGCCCGCGGCATTCCACATCGAGCTACTAGTGACTTTGCAAGTGACTTTAGTGTGAAGCAGCGATTCTCGCGCATGACCATCTATGGTCGACAGATTGCCGGAGCTACGTACCATTAGACGCTCGGCTCAGGCTAAGGGTTCGCAACCGCTACATCCCCGAGGTGCCAGAGCCCATCATCATGGAGATCGTGGGGCACAACTCTCGTCAGGTGACCCGCGGCTACCGGTCCAAGTACGGACCCGCGGTTCAGAAGGCGATGGAGCAGATGTCTCACCTCATGCAGACAAGGGACGCGCCACACCTCACGTCATAGCCTCTCGGCATGATGGCGTCGTGATCTTCCACCGCCCGCTCTCCGACCTGGGCCGGTGTGGCCTATGTCTGCTTCATCATCGATGCCTTCAGCCGAACGATCGTAGGCTGGCGGGTTGCTTCTACGATGCGTACCGAGACGGTGCTCGATGCCATCGAAATGGCCCGCTGGTCGCGAGGCCCGCGCCACGAGCAGCTACGGTGCCACAGCGATGCAGGATCTCAATTCACATCCATTCGCTACGGCGAGAGACTGGCCGAAATCGGGGCCACTCCTTCAATCGGAACTGTCGGGGATAGCTATGACAATGCTCTCGCCGAGACCGCCAACGGTTACTACAAGGCCGAACTCTTGGATACCCGTCTCTGGAACACGCGTGTGGAACTGGCCAACGCGATCTTCGAGTACCTCGAGATCTGGCACAACCGTCAACGTCGTCACGGCCGGCTCGGCTGGGTCACGCCGATAGAATATGAACACAATCGGATCATCAATGCGGCATGAGAACCAAGAAATTCCGACGCCACCAAACCCGAGACAGACCAGAGTCTCCATCAATCCCAGTGCGGTTCACGGTCTTTCGACTTGAACCCTACGCACGAGTCACATTTCTTCTCGACTACTGGAGCGTGATGCCTCACCTGTTGGAGAACTCACTCAACGGGAAGATCGTGCTCAGGGGCTACGTGGGTGTTGCTGGCCGAACCAATCGTCTTCAAAAGTCGAGCTGGACACGACGGTGGCACATCCAACGAGGGGAATATACGGCGGTAGAGGGGTCTCCCACGTTCACGCCGATCGCGGTGTTGTGGCGCGAGATCTACCTCCGTCTTCCGGAGCGCGCAAGCGATGAGTCGGATCGTCACCCCTCGTCCGGGGTGGCGATCACCCGCGGACTCGCCCATTCCACTATTGATGAGGCGATGTCGCGCTTCGAGCGTCGACCTGCGCCTGAGGAACTCCAGAGTGCACTGGCTGAGATCGCGGAGGGCCGCGGGGACCGGTTCCCCATGATCGGGCATTACGTGTCGGGGGGGCTATGAAGCGCTTGACCGTATGGAGGGACACCTGACTGACTGGACGGATGGCCTCCGTCACCGGTCGCGTCGTCAGAAGAGATTGAAGAAAGAGGTGGAGCGCGATGATGCAGATTAGGCAGCGTCTGCCTACCTGGGAACCGCTCCCATTCCTTGAGCGTTCAGATAGGCAGACCTTCGAGGACTCCCTGGTCGTCTCACAAACGGTTCTTTGTCTTTTCACCTTCACGTGTGCGCACAAAAAAACCGGGGACTCTCCCCTTGTGGGAGAGCCCCCGGCTCTACAAGTGCTTGTTCGTTCGATTTCAGTCGAGCGAGACGCGCACTGGATCCGACAGGAACCCAGCGTTGATGTCGAGTGCACTGACCTCTGCGTCCGCGGGAACGTCGAAGTAGAGCCTACCTTCGATGGAATTGCCCGGGTTGATCTCATCCAGGAGAGACACGGCACCATCAGCGGCACCGTATAGCGTGGCATCTGATGAGTAGTTGAACTCCCGGTCCTGGTCGTCTACCGCGACAAAGTCGCTCGCGAAGAAGTAAGAAGCACTGTCACCGTCGTTGGTTACGATCAGGTCAACAGGCAAAAACTCGCCCTGAGCCTGGGTGTTGAGGAACTCATCGCCGATAGTGTCGGTACGTTCTCCAACGCCTGTGATCGTGATCGACCAGTCGTTAACCGCGAACTGATCCCCAATGGAGAAGGTGTCGCCCCCCTCGGCTTCTTCTTCCTCCGCAGGTGCGGCCTCTTCTTCCTCCGCAGGTGCGGCTTCTTCTTCCTCCGCAGGAGCCTCTTCCTGCTCAGACTGCTGTTCAGGTGTCTGGTCCTCTACGTCAGCACCCGTAGCCTCGTCCTCGTCTTCTCCTCCGCCGGATACAGCGGCGATAATGACAATCACGATTACGAGCAGCCAGAACCACACGCGCTTGAAGAATGGCTTCTTCTTCTTCGGTTCAGATTGGTCGACAGCTGTCGCCCCGGCCTTGTTTTTTCGGGCCATGAAATATCCTCCAAGGTTCCATTGAGTGAATTCCCACACATCCTACAGGTCGAGATGTTAGGAATTCGATCGTTGCTTTACGGTGTCAAGTAGGCCAACAGGGTGGTACGTCTGCGCTGCCGAGCTCACTCTGTTCCTACTGCGGCACCGTCGAGGGATCCCCCTTATCGCCTGTGGGTGAGTAGGGTTCGCTTCAGAAGCTGACACCTGCACCGATTAGGCCGGTCTTTGGACGCTTCACATTGTGACTTGAGACCCACCATCCCAGCACGTGCTGCAACGGAATCCTCATGGCAGGAATCTCCAATGAGTAACCGACGTGGCTGTCTTGGACTACGTCGATAAGGCTGAGCACAGTTAGTCCGTCATCGTCACGCCGCTCGAAGAAGCCCATCTGTTCCCTTGCAATCTCGGCGGTCTCTGAGTCGTCGACAGGCCGGGTCCGGAACTCGGGTACGGCGAGGATCCGGAGCTGCTCGTAGGAAACTTCGTCGAACCTAGCTGTCGAGACTGGTGTGCCGGATATGACGCCAGCCGCCGTCTGCACACGAACTTTGGGACCTATTCCTGCTGTCTCGACGGATTCCACGAGCGAGTGCAATTTCGGATCAACGGCTGGTAGGTGTGTCACGGTGAGTCCAATCTGTCTGCGGTGAGGCTCAGGGTATATCAGACGTGGAGTGACCACCCGTAAGCGAATCCTTCGCCCATGCCATATGAGTGTTGTAAGTGGGAGCGCAGTACACGCGGGGAGTAGAACAAGCGCACTGAGAATCAAACGGTGTTCTGTATCGACTCGAGGACACGTCACGATATTCGTGACTGATCAGTGTTCAAGTCCGGCGTACAGGTTTTTCTGTGCCTGATCGGGTTAATGCCCTTTCGCGGTCTTTCTCGCTGAGACGTGCGGTATTCGAGCGGTCCTTGATGGGGTCCCGGCGTCGTCGCCTTCGTCATCATCGGGGGGCTCTGGGGCCTTGCGTTCACGGGCTTCCCCTATGCCATCGCGCTGCGTACGGGAAGCCCGGCCGCGGTGAACTCCTCCTTCCTGCTGTTCTTCCCCTTCGCCTTCCTCACCACGTCCTTTCTTCCGCAGGAGGCGCTGACCGGGTGGCTCGCAGCGATCGCTGACTACAACCCGATCACCTATCTGCTCGCCGCACTGAGGTCCCTGCTCTCCGAAGGCTGGGTCTGGGCAGACCTCTGGCCTGGCCTGTTGGCGATCGGCATCGTGGGGGCGGTGAGCTTCACGCTGGCCTTCGGCGCGCTGCGCGGCCGCGTCTCACGCGGCTGAACAACACTCCCCTTCCCCAGTGAGGCACTCGGGTTAAGCTGGCCAGCATGACCGTGCCTTCCCGCGACGCCGCCGCGACCCAGAGTGCCACCGCGATCCCCAGCACCAGCGGCACCTCCCACCGCGTCAACCCACGCCTGCGGACCCTGGTGCCGCTGCGCTGGGGCGATATGGACGCCTACGGCCACATCAACAACGTGGAGGTGCTGCGGCTGCTCGAAGAGGCGCGCATCCGCGCCTTCGGGTCGCCGGCCCATACGGGCAGCCCCGTCGGGGAGCCGCTGGCCCCGCTGTTCAACGAGCTTCCTCGGGATGCGCAGGCGCTCGTCGTCGAACACCGGGTGCGGTACCTGGCGAGTCTGGAGTACCGGGATGTCCCCGCCCAGATCGACGTCTGGGTGACCAAGCTCAAGGGCGCGGGGCTCACCCTGGCCTATGAGGTCCGCGACGGCGTGGACGGCACGCGATGCGTGATCGCCGAAACCCAGCTGGCCTTCTTCGACACGGGCTCCAACACGCTGCTGCGACTGACTCCGCAGCAGCGTGCACAGGCCGCGGCGCACCAGGATGAATCCCCTTTCCGCACACCCTGACCCGGCATCCCGCACCGTCTGCATGGACGTCATGATGGGGCTGGTTTGCCGAATCGCGACCTGCGCGAACCATTGAACTCCCAGATCAGCTGATGATGCGTGGATACGATCAAACCCATGCTTCCTCGCGAGAACCTTCCCCATCGCGGACCGGGAGGCAGACCCGCTCGGCACGGCTTCGCGTACCGCGCCCTCGGGCTTGCCACTGCCGCACTCCTGATGACCGCCTGCAGCCCCGCCGTCTTCCACCCTGTCTCCACCCAGGACGCCGGGTCCAGTGCCGCGCCCGGCGATCACCCGCTGCGTGCGCTCGTCGCGGAGGAGGAGCGGCTCGCGAGTGGACAGGCCGAGGCGGAGGCCCAGCGGCAGCGCCTGGAGGATGAGACCGACGAAGAGGAATCAGCCGACGCCGAGGATCCGGTGGAGGATGAAGACCAGGCAGAAGCCGAAGCCCCTGACGAGGAGGATCTCCGGGCGGCGCCCGCTCCGGACGAATCGACTCCAGAAGGCTCAACCCCCGAAGACCCCGATCCTGAAACCCCCGAAGACCCAGACTCAGAAGACTCAGATGCAGCCCCGGAAGACCCCGAGCAGTCCCAGCCTGCGACACCGGCGGACACCCCCAGCTTCACCGGTGATCTCGACAGCTATCTGGACGAGCTCGTCGCCTTCCACCCCGGGGACATCTCGATCAGCGTCGCCGAGCTGGGCGGCCAGGGGCGGACCGGATCGTCCGCAGGTGCGGAGTCCCGGGTCAGCGCCAGCACCTATAAGGTCTACGTCGCCTACGGGATCCTCAGCCGGGTCGAGTCCGGTGAGATGGACTGGGATGACCCGATCGAGGGCGGACGCGATCGCGCCACCTGCTTCGCCGACATGATCTCGGTCAGCGACAACCCCTGTGCCGACGCTTTCCGCGGGGAGCTCGGCTGGGAAGGCCTGCGTGACATCGCCGCCGATACCGGAGGCCCGGCCACGGACTTCATCCCGGCCTACGCACGCAGCTCGGCCAATGACCTCACCGCATTCATGACCCGGTTGGAGTCCGGCTCGCTGGACATCAGCGCTGAGGGCCGTTCGCGTCTGCTGGACGCGCTGGAGTCCAACATCTTCCGCGACGGCATCGACGCGGGCAGCGCCGGGTCGGTGCTGAACAAGGTGGGCTTCATCGACGGCTACCTCAACGACACCGGCATCGTGCGGCACCCGGAGGGCACCTACGTGCTGAGCATCATGTCCGATGGGTCGGACTGGGACTCGATCAACACCCTCACCAGAGACGTCGAGGCCGCCCTGTACTGAGAGTTGCAGTATTGGGCGACCTCGAGGTGTGGCCAGCCGGTCCGGCCTGCTGGGCCGGACCAGGATGCCTACTTGCGCTTGCGCTTCTCGCGCACGCGCATCGAGACCTCGATCGGCGAGCCGGTGAAGTCGAAGGTCTCACGCAGCCGGCGGGTGATGTAGCGCCGGTAGCCCGGATCCAGGAACCCGGTGGTGAAGAGCACGAAGCGCGGGGGCTTGGTGGAGGGCTGGGTGGCGAAGAGGATCCTGGGCTGCTTGCCGCCGCGGACCGGGTGCGGGTGGGCCGCGACCAGTTCCCCGAGGAAGGCGTTGAGCCGTCCGGTGGAGATGCGCCGTCCCCAGCTGGTCAGCGCGGTGTCCAGGGCCGGTGCGAGCTTGTCCTTGTGCCAGCCGGTCAGTGCGGAGACGTTGACCCGCGGGGCCCAGGCGATGTGCGCCAGGTCCCGGGTGACTTCGCGCTCGAGGTAGTAGCGGCGCTCCTCATCCATCAGGTCCCATTTGTTGTAGGCCACCACCAGGGCGCGGCCGGAGTCCACGGCCATCTGGATGATGCGCACGTCCTGCTCCGAGACGGGCTCCTCCACCGAGAGCAGCACGACAGCGACCTCGGCCTTGTCCAGGGCGCGCTGGGTGCGCAGCATCGCATAGTACTCAGACCCCGACGCCATGTGCTGACGACGCCGGATCCCGGCGGTGTCCACGAAGCGCCAGGTCTGTCCGCCGAGTTCGATGAACTCATCGACCGGGTCCATGGTGGTGCCGGCCACGGCGTCCACGACCACGCGCTCGGAGCCTGCCAGCTTGTTCAGCAGCGAGGACTTGCCCACATTCGGGCGTCCCACCAGGGCCACCCGGCGCGGACCGCCGGTGGGGATCATTCCGCCGTGCTCGGCGAACTCGGGCAGCGCCTTCACGGCGGCGTCGAGCAGGTCGCCGGTGCCGGTGCCGTGCAGCGCCGAGACCGGGTAGGGCTCGCCGAGGCCGAGGTTCCACAGGCCGTAGACCTCGCTCATGTGCGAGGGGGCGTCGACCTTGTTGGCGACCAGCAGCACCGGCTTCTTCTTGCGCCGCAGCATCCGCACCACGGCCTCGTCCACGGCGGTGGCGCCGACGAGTCCGTCGACGACGAAGATCACGGCGTCGGCCTCGTCCACGGCCATCTCGGCCTGTTCCGCCACCCGCTTGTGCATCCCGCGGGCGTCCTGCTCCCAGCCTCCGGTGTCCACCAGGGTGAAGTCTTTGCCGTTCCACTCCGCGTCATAGGACACGCGGTCGCGGGTCACGCCGGGCACGTCTTCGACCACGGCCTCTTTGGAGCGGGTGATCCGGTTGACCAGCGTGGACTTGCCCACGTTGGGGCGCCCGATCACAGCCAGCGCCGGTGGGGCGGCGACGTAGGGCTCGTAGTCCTCGTCGTCCTCGTCATAGTCGAGGACGGCGGCGTCCTCCTCGGCCAGCTCGTAGTCGGAGAGTCCCGCGCGCAGCGCGGCGGCGCGCGCGGCGGCCTCCTCCTCGGTGATGGCGGCCAGCCGTTCGGCCAGTCGATCGTCCTCCACGGCCGGAATGTATTCCGGGGAGTCGGAGGGAAAGGTGTCAGCGTTATTCGCCACGGGATGCTCCTGCAGATGGGATCGAGAGTGGTTCGGCGGAGACCTGTTCCACGCGCTGGATCAGCGCGTCGATGGTCTCCTGAAAGGTCAGGTCCGAGGAGTCCAGCACGGCGACGCCGTCGGCTGCCTCGGTGAAGTTCGACGCGGTGGAGTCGCGGGCGTCGCGGTCGATCACCTGGCGGCGCAGCGACTCGGCGGTCTCGGTGCCTCCCAGCTGCAGGCCGCGGCGACGCAGCCTGGCCTCGGCGGAGGCGGTGAGCAGCACGCGCACCTGCGCGTCGGGAGCCACCACGGTGGTGATGTCGCGGCCCTCGGCCACGATGAAGCCGGCGTTGTCGATGATCCTGCGCTGGGCGGCGATCAGCAGCGCGCGGGCCGCTCGGTTGGTCGCGATCTCGGAGACCCGCTCGGAGATCCGGGTCTCTCGGATCGCCGCGGTGACGTCGCTCTGCCCCACGGCGATGATCTGGTGCGCGGGGTCGGTGGAGATCGTCAGCGGCACCTCCTCCACGGCCAGGGCGACGGCCTGCTCATCGGCGAGGTCCACTCCCTGAGCCAGGCAGTACCAGGTGGCGGCGCGGTACATCGCCCCGGTGTCCAGATACGCGGCGCCGAGCTGGCTGGCGACGGCGCGGCAGACGCTGGACTTTCCGGACCCTGAGGGTCCGTCCACCGCAATGATCAGGCGCTGTCCTTGACTCACGAGAGCACTACCTTCCATCCAAATTCAGTCATGGCTTCGGCGAGCTCGTCACGCCGTCCGGGAAGCACGGAGAGCTCCACCATGCCGACCTGGTGGCCGGCGGAGTGCTCCATGCGCAGGTCTTCGACGTTGACCCCGACCGTGGCCACGTCGTTGAGCACCGCGGCGATCTGTCCCGGCTTGTCGTCGACGATCACGGTGAGCACCGCGAAGGACTGCGGCGGGGCGCCGTGCTTGCCGGGCACCCGGGTGACCCCGGAGTTGCCCTCGGCGATGAGCTGGGCGATGTCGGCCTGCCCGCCCGGGGCCCGCGGCTCCTCCAGGGTGCTGATCAGCCGTTCCATGTCCTGGCGCAGCCCGTAGAGGATCTCCACCACCGGCCGGGCGTTGGAGGAGAGGATCTGCACCCACAGTCCAGGGTCGGAGGCGGCGATCCGGGTCACGTCGCGCAGCCCGTTGCCGGCCAGCGCCAGGGCCGAGACCGGCGCGTCCTGCAGCCGGGAGGCCACCAGCGAGGCGGCGATCTGGGGCAGGTGCGAGATCAGCGCCACGGATTCGTCGTGGCGCACGGGGTTCATGTGGTGCACGGTGGCGCCGAGTCGACGTCCCACCTCCCCGGCCCATTCCACGGCCTCACGTGCCGAGAGCTGGTCTCCGGTGTTCGGGTCCACCGCGGGGCAGATGACCCAGGGCATGGAGGTGAAGAGCTCGCCGCGGGCGGCCACGGGGCCGGACTTCTCCCGGCCCGCCATCGGGTGTGTGCCCACATAGCGGGTCAGGTCGGCCCGGGTGAGCGCGGCGTCGTCGTCCTCGGTGAGGTTCAGCAGGCCGTCAAGGATCTCGGCCTTGGTGGAGGCGATGTCGAGCACGACGGCGTCGGGATACCGCACCAGCGCGGCCGCCACCTCCACGGTGGTGGCCTCCGGGGGTGCCGCGACGATGACGATCTCCGGGGTGGTCCCCGCGGGGGCCTTCTCAAGGATGGTGCCTGCGCCGATGTCGGCGGCGATGGCCTGGGCGGTGGCGGAGGGGTCGGAGAGCAGCACCTGGTGGCCGTCGGCGCGCAGCCCGAGCCCGATGCTGGCGCCGAGCAGTCCGGTGCCTCGGATGAGCACGGTGGGGGTCTGGCGCACGCTGGTCGGGGTGGCGGTCAAGAGGTTCATCGCGCTCCGCCGTCGCTGCCGGCGGTGTCACCGGTCGTGTCGCTGCTGGTCGTGTCGCTGCTGGTCGTGTCGCTGGCAGCCGGGTCGTCGCGGCTGGTCGTGTCGCTGCTGGTCGTGTCGCTGGCAGCCGGGTCGTCGCGGCTGGTCAGGTCGAGCAGGTGGCCCAGCTCCAGCCGGCCCAGCGGGCGCACGGTGCCCTGCTGCTGGTCCCCGATGGTGATCTCGCCCAGGGCGGTGCGCACCAAGCGCAGCACCGGGTGTCCGACGTGGTCGAAGATGCGGCGCACGATCCGGTTGCGTCCTGAGTGCAGGGTCACCTGGATCATGGTGCGGCGGCCGTCGCTGCCCAGCTGCCGATAGTCATCCACGGCGATGGGCCCGTCCTCGAGCTCGATGCCGGCGCGCAGCTTCTTGCCCACCTCTTTGTACACCGGTCCGGCGACCTCGACCACGTAGGTCTTGGGCACCTCGTAGGAGGGGTGGGTGAGCTTGTTGGCCAGCTCGCCGTCGTTGGTGAGCAGCAGCAGGCCCTCGGTCTCGGCGTCGAGGCGGCCCACGTGGAAGAGCCTGGCGGCCTTCATCTCCTCGGTGAGGTAGTCGTTGATGCAGGGCCGGCCGTGCGGATCCGACATCGTGGTGACCACGCCGGTGGGCTTGTTGAACATCACATACTGGTGTTCGACGCTGAGCTGGATGCGCACGCCGTCGACATGGATGCTGACGTCGTCGGGCTGCACGCGGATGCCGGGTTCGATGATGACCTTGCCGTCCACCGACACCCGACCCTCGGCGATCAGCGCCTCACAGACCCGCCGGGAGGCGACGCCGGCCTGGGCGAGCACCTTCTGCAGCCGCACACCCTCGGGGTCATGGACTGCCGCGAAGTTCTCCTCGGCCTCGTCACGGCGGGGCTTGGCCCGGCTCGGACCGGTGGAGATCATCCGCTGGGGGTCCTCGGAGGAGAAGGGCCCCCCGGACTGACCGGCCTTCGGGGTGCGTGCTGCGGTGGCAGCGCGTGGCTCCCGCCGCTGCGCCTCGCGCGCGCGGCGGTCTGGGCCCGAAGATTTCATGATCTCCATTCTATGGGGAGTGTCCAATCCTTCCGGCCACTCAGCTTTCCGGGCCCAGCTCTCCGGCTGCTTCGATGCCCGGCAGGTGTGGGGAGAGCTGTGGAAGCTCCTGCACGGAGTTGATCCCGAGGCGTTCCAGCAGGTCCGCGGTGGTGACATACAGGGTGGCTCCTGTGAGCGGATCGGTGCCGGCGGTGTCGACCAGACCGCGGTGGACCAGGGTGCGCACCACGCCGTCGACGTTGACCCCGCGGATCGCGGCGACCTGGGAGCGGGCCACCGGCTGCCGGTAGGCGATCACGGCCAGGGTCTCCAGCGCGGCCTGGGAGAGCCGGGTGGTCGCGCCGCCGAGGACGAAGGCGGAGACCTGCTCGGCGTAGTCGGCGCGGGAGTAGTAGCGGTATCCCCCGGCGATCTCACGCAGCTCATAGCCGCGGCGCCGGGAGCCCTCGCTGATCCCGTCGATGTCCAGGCGCAGCGCATCGAGCACCGTGATGACCTGGTGCTCGGGGATCTCCAGGACCTGGGCCAGCTCCAGCGCGGAGACCGGCTCCTCGATGATCATCAGCACGGCCTCGGCGGCGGCGAGCAGGTCCTCGCTGATCGGCTCAGCCATGATCGGGATCCTCCTTCTCGGGCGCGGGGGTGTCGGGCGAGGAGATGTCGGGCGCAGGGGTGTCGACCCCGGTGCCGGCCGGATCGGCCCATTCGGCAGCCGCGCGGTCCAGCGCCGCGATCTCACCGCTGGCAGGACCGGACCAGATGACTCGCAGCTCCCCCAGCGGCGCATCCTGTTCGAACGCGACGTCGCGGTCGCGGTAGAGCTCCAGCAGACCGAGAAACCGCACGACGACGACGAGCCGGCTCCCGGCCTCGCGGACCAGTTCGGTGAAGCTGGCCGCGCCGACCTCGCGCAGCGCAGCGGTCATCACCGCCATCTCGGTCCGGATGTCCACCGCGTGGGAGTGCAGGTGCTCGAACCTGATGTGGTCCGGTTCCATCGCCGGACGGGCGAAGGCGCGCTCGGCGATGGCCTTCAGGTCCGCCGGGGTGGTCTTGAAGACCAGCTCGGGCAGCAGCTGGGCCAGCTCGGGGTGGGTGCCGGGCTGGCGCGGGAAGCGGTCCGAGTGCTCCTGGATCTGCTCGGCGATGTGCCCGGCGATGTGTTTGAACGCCCGGTACTGCAGCAGTCGGGCGAAGAGCAGGTCGCGGGCCTCCAGGGCGGCGAGGTCCTCCTCGGACTCGACCTCGCCCCCGGGCAGCAGCTGCGCGGCCTTGAGGTCCAGCAGGGTGGCGGCGATCAGGATGAAGTTCGAGGACTCGTCCAACGCCTGGTGGTGGGAGAGGCCTCGGACATAGCTGATGAACTCGTCGGTGACCGCGGAGATCGCCACCGCGGTGACGTCCATCTCGCGCTTGGCGATCAGGCCGAGCAGCAGGTCGAAGGGGCCGTCGAAGTTCGCCAGCGAGACCGTGAACCCGGTCGCTGTGGGGGAATCGTGCCGGGCGTCTGCCTCGAGGCTCTCGAGATTCGCGGCGGCGTCGGCATGCTGAAGCGCCGCGGCGCCGGCTGCCGGGTGCGCCACTAGGGCGATCCACCTCGGAGGATCAGTTCGCGGGCCAGCTGGCGGTAGGCCTTGGCGCCCTCGTGCTTGTGCGCGTAGGCGGTGATCGGTTCCGCGGCCACGGTGGCGTCGGGGAACTTCACCGAGCGTTTGATGACGGTCTCGAAGACCTTGTCGCCGAAGGCCTCGACGATCCTGGCGATGACCTCGCGGGCGTGCAGGGTGCGCAGATCGACCATGGTGACCACCACGCCGTCGATCTCCAGGTCCGGATTCAACCGGTCCTGGACCTTCTCGATGGTGTCGACCAGCAGCGCCACGGCGCGCAGCGCGAAGTACTCAGCCTCCAGCGGGATGACGACGCCGTGGGCGGCGGTGAGCGCGTTGACGGTGAGCAGCCCCAGCGAGGGCTGGCAGTCGATGATGATGACGTCGTAGTCGTTCCGGACCTGGCGCAGCGCGCGGTCCAGGACCTGTTCGCGGGCCACCTCGTTGACCAGCTGCACCTCCGCGGCGGAGAGGTCGATGTTCGCCGGCAGCAGGTCGATGTTCTCCACGTGGGTGGAGACGATGGCGTCGCGGGTCTTGACCTCACGCTCCATGAGCACGTTGTAGACCGTGGTCTCCAGCTCATGCGGGCTGGTGCCGAAGCCGGCGGAGAGTGCGCCCTGCGGGTCGAAGTCCACCATCAGCACGCGGCGGCCGTATTCGGCGAGCGCGGCGCCCAGGTTGATCGCGGAGGTGGTCTTGCCGACTCCGCCCTTCTGGTTGACCATGGCGATGACTCGCGCGGGGCCGTGGCTGCTCAGCGGCGCGGGTTCGGCGAAGTCATGCTTCGGCCGGCCCGTGGGGCCCATGATCGCGTCGCCGTAGATGGTGAAGAGTTCGGTCGGCTGATCGCTGTGCGACGCGTTGACCTCCCGGTCAGGCGTTTCGCCCATCCGGGCACCCGGCTCGCTCACGTGATCCCTCAACTTCCTCCTGCGGACAACAACTTATCCAGGTTACCCCGTGTCCTCATCGAGGCAAGATGTGCAGGCCAAGTAGCACTCGAAGGTTCGCCTCGCCATCGCGTCAGGCTCGGGCGGCAGGGTCAGGCTGCTGCGCTGCCGCTGGACCGGCGTCCGGCCAGCGGCACTCGCCAGCCGCGCTTGAGCGAGATCATGCGCAGCGTGAAGACCAGGCAGGAGACCACGAGTCCCGCCCAGATCAGCGGCAGCTCGAAGCTCAGCACGATCACGATGAGCCCCGCGCCGAACATCGCCGGCACCGCATAGACGCCGCGCGGGTTGAAGATCTGTGGGGTCTCGTTGGCCACCACGTCGCGCATCGCACCGCCGCCCACCGCGGTGGTCACCCCGAGCAGGACGCAGGCGATCTCATTGAGCCCGGCGTTGAACGCGATGACCGTGCCGGTGAGGCAGAACAGCGAGAGTCCGACGGCGTCGAAGACCAGCAGCGTCCGGCGCAGCCGGGTCTCATGGAGCAGCCCGGTGAGCACCAGGATCACTGCCACCAGCACCGGGGCCAGGTAGATCGGCTGCAGGAAGGCGGCCGGGGGTCCTTCGCCGATGATGATGTCCCGGGTGACGCCGCCGCCGAGTCCGGCCATGGAGGCCAGCAGCAGCGAGCCCACCACGTCGAAGCCCTTGCGGGCGGCGAGCAGCGCCCCGGAGACGGCGAAGGCGAAGGTGCCCAGCAGCTCGACGGCCAACAGCGCGAGGTCCATCGCTCTCCCCCTGCGTCAGCCGGGGAGCAGCTGCACGCGACACGTCCGCGGCGCGCTGGCGCCGCGGAGACTTGTGCGGCGCGCGGTCGCGCGCCGCCGACAAGCCTACCGCTGGGGTCGCAGCACCGGGATCAGGTCATCGAGCACCGAGGCGTCCTCGATGGTGGAGGGCACCCGCGCCTGCTCGCCGTCGGCGATCTGGCGCATGGTCTTGCGCAGGATCTTGCCCGACCGGGTCTTCGGCAGCGCGGCGACCACCGCGACGGTCTTGAAGTCCGCCACCGGTCCGATGTCTCGGCGCACCAGGGCGGTCAGCTCCGCCTGCAGCGTCTTCGGGTCGTCCTCTCGTCCAGCCTTGAGCACCACGAATCCCGAGGCGCGCTGACCCTTGAGCTCGTCCTGCAGTCCGATCACCGCGCATTCGGCCACTGCCGGGTGGGAGGCGACCACGGCTTCGATGGAACCGGCCGAGAGCCGATGACCGGCCACGTTGATCACGTCATCGGTGCGGCCCATCACGAAGAGGTAGCCGTCCTGATCCAGGTAGCCGGAGTCCCCGGTGGCGTAGAACCCGGGGAAGGCGTCGAGATACGAATCGATGTAGCGCTGGTCGTCGCCCCAGAGGGTGGGCAGGGTGCCCGGGGGCATGGGCAGTCGCAGCGCGATGTTGCCCTCCTCCCCCGCCGGGAGCTCCTCCCCGGTCGCGTCGAGGATCACCACGTCGTAGCCGGCCATCGGCAGCGTGGCGGAACCTTCCTTGACCTCCAGCGCCTCGATCCCCACCGGGTTGGCCGCGATCGGCCAGCCGGTCTCGGTCTGCCACCAGTTGTCGATCACCGGCACCTGCAGGGCGTCGGTGATCCAGCGCTGGGTGACCGGGTCGAGCCGCTCCCCGGCGGCGTAGAGGTGACGCAGCGAGGAGATGTCGTAGTCGCCGACCAGCGCGGCCTCCGGGTCGGTCTTGCGGATCGCGCGCAGCGCCGTGGGTGCGGTGAACAGCGCGGTGATCCGGTGCTGCTGGATCATCCGCCAGAAGGCGCCCGCATCAGGGGTGCCGACCGGTTTGCCCTCGTAGAGCACGGTGGTCGCTCCGACCAGCAGCGGTCCATAGACGATGAAGGAGTGCCCGACCACCCAGCCGACGTCGGAGGCGGTGAACATGGTCTCCCCCGGGCCGACGTCGTAGATCGCCTGCATCGACCAGCTCAGCGCGACGGCGGTGCCTCCCTGGTCACGGACCACGCCCTTGGGCCGGCCGGTGGTCCCGGAGGTGTAGAGGATGTAGAGCGGGTCGGTGGCGCGCACCGTGACCGGGGCTGCGGGCGCAGCCTGGGCTGACCGGGAGGACCAGTCGTGCCATTGCGCAGTCACACTCGTCCCTGCGTCCGCGGCGACCTCTCCGAGGCTGTGGGCGAAGCCCTCGCGCTCCTGGACCACCACGTGGCGGACGTCGTGGGTGGCCAGGCGCAGCGCCTCGGCCACGGTTGGCAGGTACTCCACCTTGCGGGTGGGTTCGATGCCTCCGGTGGCGGTGAGCACGACGTCGGGGGACGCGTCGTCGATGCGTGAGGCCAGCTCCTTTGCGGCGAAGCCGCCGAAGACCACCGAGTGCACCGCTCCGATCCGGGCGCAGGCGAGCATCGCGATGGGCGCCTGCGGGATCATCGGCAGGTAGATGATGACCCGGTCTCCGGCACCCACGCCGAGTTCGGTCAGCATTCCGGCACACCGGGCCACCTCGGCGGTGAGCTCGGCGTAGCTGTAGCTCTGGACGGTCCCGGTCACGGCGGAGTCATAGATCAGCGCGGTCTGCTCCCCACGGCCGGCCTCGACGTGGCGGTCCAGGCAGTTGTAGCTCAGGTTCAGCTCCGCCTCGGGAAACCAGCGGTAGATCGGGGCCGCCGAGTCGTCGAGTGCGCGCTCCGGCGCGCGGTCCCAGTGGATCTGCTCGGCGGCGGCGAGCCAGAACTCCTCACGCTGGGCCAGTGATCGTGCGTGCAGCTCGCGGTAGGACGTACCGGTCATGGGAGTGCTCCTGCTCATCGGCGTGGACGCGTGACACATCCAAGGATATGAGCTGGATCACAGAAGGTAAAGCCCTATGTATACATAGTTGACTAGATAGTGGAATATTCTCCCGAAAGACTCCACAGAGCACCCCTCGTTGTATACACTCAAATCATGCGTGCCAGTGACCGTGCCTACGACACCCTGCGGCAGGAGATCCTCGACGGGGTGCTGACCCCGGGGACCCTGCTCGGCGAGGTCGATCAGGCCGAACGGCTGGGCCTCTCCCGCACCCCGCTGCGCGAGGCGCTGTCCCGCTTGATCGCCGACGGGCTCGCCGATCAGACCAAGGGGCGCGGCACGCTGGTCAGCTCCATCTCCGCGGCCGACGTCGACCTGCTCTTCGAGCTCCGCCTCCCGCTGGAGGTCCAGTCGGCGCGGCTGGCCGCCGAGCGCGGAGACCCCCGCCGGTTCAGCGCGCTCGCGGAACGCTTCAGCGCGGCGGAGAAGATCCTGCGGTCGCGAGAGCGCCAGCGGGACCACACCCAGGACCATGCCGAGGAGGACGAGCACTACTACGCCCTCACCGAGGAGCTCGATGAGGCGGTCTCCGACGCCGTGGCCAATCCCTATCTGAGCCACTCGCTGCGCAGCATGCGCGCCCACCTGGTCCGCGCCCGCAGGCTGGCTCAGCATGAGCCCGAGCGGCTCGCGGCCTCAGCCCGCGAACACCGCGAGGTCTGCACCGCCATCGCGTCCGGAGACGCCGAGACCGCCGGTGCCGCGATGCTGATCCATCTGCGCCGCAGCCTCGCCTACATCACCGCCCAGCACGAGACAGCCCAGTCCGCACAGCAGCACCGAAGCCTGACTCCCAATCGAGAGGAACCACCAGCATGATCAGCCACAACGTACGGGTCTACCGCAGCGACGAGAACCTTCCCCGACAGGACCAGCTCGCCTGGAAGATCGCCCAGGTCGCCGTCGACCCGGTGGAAGTGGACGCGGAGGTCACCGAGATGGTGATCAACCGCATCATCGACAACGCGGCTGTGGCGGTGGCCTCGCTGAACCGCGCCCCGATCATCGCCGCCCGCGCCCAGGCGCTGGACCATTCGGTCTCCGCAAACGGCTCCGGCGCCTCGATCTTCGGCATCGAGACCAAGTCCAGTCCCGAATGGGCGGCCTGGGCCAACGGCGTCGCGGTCCGCGAGCTGGACTACCACGACACCTTCCTGGCCGCGGAGTACTCCCACCCCGGGGACAACATCCCTGCCGTGCTGGCAGCGGCACAGCACACCGGAGCCTCCGGGGCCGAGCTGATCCGCGGCATCGCCACCGGCTACGAGATCCAGGTGGACCTGGTCAAGGCGATCTCGCTGCACAAGCACAAGATCGACCACGTGGCCCACCTCGGCCCCTCGGCGGCCGCAGGCATCGGCACCCTGCTCGACCTGGATGCCGAGACGATCTTCCAGGCCGTGGGCCAGGCGCTGCACACCACCACCGCCACCCGGCAGTCCCGCAAGGGCGAGATCTCCACCTGGAAGGCCCACGCCCCGGCCTTCGCCGCGAAGATGGCAGTCGAAGCAGTGGACCGGGCGATGCGCGGACAGACCTCGCCGGTGCCCATCTATGAAGGTGAGGACGGCGTCATCGCCTGGATGCTCGACGGGCCCAGCGCCTCCTACGACGTTCCGCTGCCGGCCAGCGGGGAGCCCAAGCGGGCGATCCTGGACACCTATACCAAGGAGCACTCGGCGGAGTACCAGGCGCAGGCCTGGATCGACCTCGCCCGCCGGCTGCACCACGCGCACCCGCAGGTCACCGATCCCGCGCTGGTGGAGTCGGTGCTGATCCGCACCAGCCACCACACCCATTACGTGATCGGCTCGGGGGCGAACGACCCGCAGAAGTATGACCCCACCGCCTCCCGCGAGACGCTGGATCACTCCATCCCGTATATCTTCACCGTGGCGCTGCAGGACGGCGCCTGGCACCACGTGGACTCCTACACCCCCGAGCGCGCGCAGCGCGAGGACACCGTCGCGCTGTGGCACAAGGTCACCACCGAGGAGGATCCGGAGTGGACCCGGCGCTATCACTCCACCGACATCGCCGAGAAGGCCTTCGGCGGGTCCGTGGAGATCCGGCTGCACGACGGCGAGGTGATCACCGATGAGATCGCCGTCGCCGACGCCCACCCGCTGGGTGCGCGGCCCTTCTCCCGGGAGCAGTACATCGCCAAGTTCCGCACCCTGGCGGACGGGGTCATCGCCGACGCGGAGATCGAAAGGTTCCTCGGCGCGGTCGAGGCCCTGGAGACGCTGGCCTCCGGTGAGCTCGATCAGCTCAACGTCTTCGCGGCCACCGGGGTCATCGATCCGGCCGCGGCACCGAAGGGACTGTTCTAGGCCATGCTCTACTCCACCATCACCCCCGCGCAGAAGCGCCTCGACCTGCGCGCCATGCTGACCCCCGGGGCGGCGCGCCAGTTCCCGGGCACCTTCACCCCGCTCTCGGCTCCGTTGATCGAGCAGAAGGGCTTCGACGGGATCTACATCTCCGGCGCAGTGCTGGCCAACGAGCTGGGTCTGCCCGACATCGGGCTGACCACGCTGAGCGAGGTCGCCCAGCGGGCGGGCCAGATCGCGCGGGCGACCAATCTGCCGGCCCTGGTCGACGCCGACACCGGATTCGGCGAACCGATGAACGTGGCACGCTCGGTCCAGGAGCTCGAGGACGCCGGGCTCGCGGGCTGCCACATCGAGGACCAGTTCAACCCCAAGCGCTGCGGCCACCTGGATGGGAAGAACCTGGTGGACCTGCAGACCGCCACCCAGCGGGTGGCCGCAGCCGCTCGCGGAAGACGAGACGAGAACTTCCTGATCATGGCGCGCACCGACCTGCGCGCAGTCGAAGGTCTTGACGCCGCGATCGAGCGGGCCAAGGCCCTGGTCGACGCCGGGGCCGACGCGATCTTCCCCGAGGCGATGAAGGACCTCAGCGAGTTCGCCGCCGTCTGCGCGGCGGTGGATGTGCCGGTGCTGGCCAACATGACCGAGTTCGGCAAGTCTCCGCTGTTCTCCCGCGAGGAGCTGGCCGAGACCGGCGTCGCCATGGTGATCTATCCGGTGACCTCGCTGCGCTCCGCCATGGGCGCGATCGAGCGCACCCTGGACGTGTTGGCCGCCGAAGGTTCCCAGCAGGGCGCGGTGGATCAGATGATGACCCGGGCACGGCTCTACGAACTGGTCGACTATGAGGCGTACAACGCCTTCGACACCGGAATCTTCAACTTCGATGTCCCCGACGTGCACGGCAAGAACTCTTAAAGACCCCGCAATGACCTGAGGAGGTCACTCATGACCGAGCAGATCTATAAGGGACTGGCTGGTGTGGTCGCCGATCACACCGCCGTCTCGAAGGTGAACCCCGAATCCAACTCGCTGCTCTACCGGGGATACCCGGTCCAGGAGCTGGCCGCGAAGCTCTCCTTCGAGGAGGTGGCGCTGCTGCTCTGGAACGGCGAACTACCCAGCACGGGCGAGAAGGACGAGTTCCGCGCCTTCGAGCGGTCCCACCGCGCCCTGGACCCTCGGGTCAGGGCAGCCATCGACCTGCTGCCGCTGGACTGCCACCCGATGGATGTCGGGCGCACCGCGGTGTCGGTGCTCGGCGCGAACCACCCGCTCTCGGAAGACTCCTCCCCTGAGGCGGAGCTGACCAAGGCCAAGGAGCTCTTCGCCGCATTCCCCGCCGTGGTCGCCTATGACCAGCGCCGGCGTCGTGGGCTGGAGCTCGTCGAGCCCCGCGAGGATCTGGACTATTCGCAGAACTTCCTCTGGATGACCTTCGGCGAGGAGGCCCCCGAGGAGGTGGTCGACGCCTTCCGGGTCTCGATGGTGCTCTACGCCGAGCACTCCTTCAACGCGTCCACGTTCACCGCCCGGGTGGTGACCTCCACGCTGGCAGACCTGCACTCGGCGGTCACCGCGGCGATCGGCGCGCTGAAGGGTCCGCTGCACGGCGGTGCCAATGAAGCGGTGATGCACACCTTTGAGGAGATCGGCATCGACACAGCCGAGACCCGCGAGGACGCCGCCGCCCGCGCCAAGGCGTGGATGGAGCAGGCTCTGGCCGAGAAGCGCAAGGTGATGGGCTTCGGCCACCGGGTGTACAAGTCCGGTGACTCCCGGGTGCCGACCATGAAGCAGGCCCTGGACGCGATGGTCGAGTACTACGGCCGCGGTGAGCTGATGGGGCTCTACGACGGGCTCGAGGCGGCGATGGGCGAGGCCAAGAACATCCTGCCGAACCTGGACTATCCCGCCGGGCCGACCTATCACCTGATGGGCTTCGACACCGAGATGTTCACCCCGCTGTTCATCGCCGCACGGATCACCGGCTGGACGGCGCATATCGCCGAGCAGCGCGCCGACAACGCGCTGATCCGCCCGCTGAGCGCCTATAACGGTCCGGACGAGCGCCACCTCTGAGCCTACGCCCGCCTGCGAGCGGCTCCTGCGGGTGCTCCCCCTAGCGCGCCCGCGGGTGGGCGGTGGCGTAGCTCTCCTGCAGCGCCTCGGCGGTGACCTTGGTATAGATCTGCGTGGTGGTCACCGATGCGTGCCCCAGCATCTCCTGGACCAGCCGGATCCCGGCGCCGCCCTCGAGCAGGTGGGTGGCGCAGGAGTGGCGCAGCGTGTGTGGGGAGACCTCCTGGGTGATCTCGGCGGCGGTCGCGTGGGTCTGCAGCACGGTCCAGGCCGACTGCCGGGAGAGTCTGCCGCCGAGCTTGTTCAAGAACAGAGCAGGCGACGGCGCGCGCCGCCCGATCCGCGCGGCCAGGCCAGGACGACCCGCGGTGAGGTAGTCGTTGATCGCCTGCTGGGCATAGCGCCCCACCGGGACCATCCGCTGCTTGTCGCCCTTGCCGGTCACCCGCACGATCACCAGCCCGTCCGTCGTCGCGTCCGCGAGACCCGACGGGGCGGCGCGGACCTCGTGGATGTCATCGACGTCCAGGCTCACCGCCTCGGTGATCCGGGCTCCGGTGGCGTAGAGGAACTCCAGCAGCGCCCGGTCGCGGCGGCCGAGCTCGGTGTCCCGGCTCGGCGCGTCGAGCAGCCGTGACACCTCGTCAACGCTGAGCGCCTTGGGCAGGGACTGGCGCGGCTTGGGTGCCGCGACATGCTTGGCCGGGTCGTGGGTGGTCCGGCCCTCCCCCGCCCAGTACCGATGCGCCCCGCGCACCGAGGCCAGCACCCGGGCCATCGAACGCTGGGACAGGGCCGATCCGCCGTCGTCGCCGGTGCTCAGCCGCTGCAGGAAATCACCGATCAGGGTCTCATCGATCATGGGCAGCGCGGTGATCCGACGCTCGAGCAGGAATGCGCCGTAGCGCAGCAGGTCATTGCGGTAGGAGCTCAGCGTGTTCGCCGCGGAGCCGCGCTCGATCCGCAGATGGGTGAGGTAGTCCTCGATCTCCGCGCCCACAGACGAGGACGGCACCTCCGCGCGTCGCTGGAGGTGCCGTTCCCGTGCCTGATCAGGAGCGGTGGACCCGTCCTGGGCGGGCATGACTCTAGCCGCGTCCGCCCTGCGCGAGCTGCCGGTCCAGCCCTGCCCGGATGAGACCGGCGAAGAGCGGATGGGCGTTGGTCGGGCGGGACTTCAGCTCCGGGTGCGCCTGGGTGGAGACGTAGTACGGGTGCGTCTCCCTGGGCAGCTCCACGAACTCCACGAGCGTGCCGTCCGGGGAGGTGCCGGAGAAGACCAGCCCCGCCTCGGCGAGCTGCCCGCGGTAGGCGTTGTTGACCTCGTAGCGGTGCCGGTGCCGTTCGGTGATCTCGGTGCTGCCGTAGGTCTCGGCGACCACGGAGCCCTCGGTCAGCTTCGCCGCGTAGGAGCCCAGTCGCATGGTGCCGCCCAGGTCGCCGGCGCCGTCGACGATGGCCTCCTGCTCGGCCATGGTGGCGATCACCGGGTAGGCCGTCTGCGGGTCGAACTCGGTGGAGCTCGCCTCGCTCAGGCCCAGCACGTTGCGGGCGTATTCGATCACCATGGTCTGCAGACCCAGGCACAGGCCCAGCGCCGGGATGCCATGCTCCCGGGCATGGCGCAGCGCGCCGATCTTGCCGTCGAGTCCGCGCACGCCGAACCCGCCGGGCACGCAGATCGCGTCCACGCCGTCGAGCGCCTTGGCCGCGCCCTCCTCGGAAGCGCACAGGTCGGAGGCGACCCAGCGGATCTTGGTCTTGGTGCTGTGCGCGAAGCCGCCGGCGCGCAGCGCCTCGGTGACCGAGAGGTAGGCGTCGGGCAGATCGATGTACTTTCCGACCAGCGCGACCTCGACCTCATGGTCGGGGTTGTGCACCACGTTGAGCAGCTTGGACCATTTCGACCAGTCCACGTCCTTGAACTTCAGGTCCAGCGCCTGGACCACGTAGGCGTCCATGGCCTGGCGGTGCAGGATCCGCGGGATGTCGTAGATGCTCGGGGCGTCGGGGCAGTTGATGACCGCGTCCTCGGCCACGTCGCACATCCGTGAGATCTTGCCGCGGATCTCTGCCGGCAGCTCACGGTCGCTACGCAGCACGATCCCGTCGGGCTGGATGCCGATCGAGCGCAGCGCGGCCACCGAGTGCTGGGTGGGCTTGGTCTTCAGCTCCTGGCTGGGGCCGATGTAGGGCACCAGGGAGACGTGGAGGAAGAAGACGTTCTGCCGGCCGATGTCCTGACGGACCTGGCGGGCCGCTTCGAGGAAGGGCTGGGACTCGATGTCACCGACGGTGCCGCCGATCTCGGTGATGATCACGTCCGGGGCGTCCTTGCCCTCGGCGGGCAGCCGCATCCGGCGCTTGATCTCGTTGGTGATGTGCGGGATGACCTGCACGGTGTCGCCGAGATAATCGCCGCGGCGTTCCTTCTCGATGACGGTTGAGTAGATCTGACCGGTGGTCACATTGTTGAGCCCATCGAGGTTCTCATCGAGGAAGCGCTCGTAATGTCCGATGTCCAGATCCGTCTCGGCGCCGTCTTCGGTGACGAAGACCTCGCCGTGCTGGAACGGGTTCATCGTGCCGGGATCCACATTGAGATAGGGATCCAGCTTCTGCATGACCACTGAAAGGCCACGGGCCCGGAGCAGATGCCCCAGGGAGGAGGCGGTCAGACCCTTGCCGAGGGAGGAGACCACACCCCCCGTGACAAAGATCTGTCGACTAGTAGGGAGGCTGTTCTGGTTCCTGGAACTGTTTCTCTGCACCACGGAGTTCGATCCTAACAGTCAACGAGAGGTGGATGTAGTGCCACGGACGTGAGCTACGGCGCAGCCGCGCCGCTGATGAGCTCCCGGGCGTGGGCGCGGGCCGATTCTGAGTCTTCCTGGCCGGCGAGCATCCGGGCGAGTTCGCTGACCCGCTGCTCCTCGTCCAGGGCGGTGACATCGGAGGCGGTGAAGCCCCCGGAGGCTGAATCATCGCGCACCGAGGACTTGAACACCCGGATGTGGTTCTGCGCGTACGCCGCGACCTGGGGCAGGTGGGTGACCACGATGACCTGGCGGTGCTTCGCGAGCATCGCCAGTCGGCGTCCGATCTGCACGGCGGCCTTGCCGCCCACTCCGGCGTCGACCTCGTCGAAGATGAACGTCTCGGTGTCGGAACCTTCGGCGAGGACCACCTCCAGGGCCAGCATCACTCGGGAGAGCTCACCTCCGGAGGCGCCCTTGCCCAGCGGCAGCGGATCCGCCCCGGGGTGCGGGGCCAGCAGCATCGCCACGGTGTCCGCACCTTCGGGTCCCAGCTCGTCGGTCGCGGTGACCTCCAGGACCATCCGCGCCCGCGGCATGGCCAGGGCGGCCAGCTCCGCACCGACGGCGGCTCCCAGCCGCTCCCCCGCCTCCGCACGACGACGACGCAGCTCCTCGGCCTCGGTCCACAGCCGTGCCTGCAGCTCATCGATCTCGGCGCTGAGCTCCTCGATCCGGTCGGAGTCGGACTGCAGGTTGTGCAGCCGGGCGCGGGCCTCCTGCGCCCAGCCCAGCACCGCATCGATGTCGGGTCCGTAGAGCCTGATCAATCGTTCGAGGTCTGCTCTGCGCTGGTGGACCGCGGCTAGGCGTTCGGGGCCGGATTCATCCAGGTGCGCGGCGTAGATGCCGAGCTCTGACGCAGCGTCGTTGAGCAGGCTGGAGACCGAAGAGATCTGCTCGGCGATCTGGCCCAGCTCCTGGTCCTGGTCCTGCACGGCGGCCAGCGCGGTGGCGGCGGATTCGACCAGGGCCACCGCATGGGGGACGTCGTCCAGCGCCTCGGCGGCGTCGGGGCCGGAGAGTGAGAGCTGGGCGGAGCGGGCGGCGTCGCGCAGCGACTCGACGTTCTCCAGCTTCAGCGATTCGGTCTTGAGCTCGTGGTCCTCTCCGGGCTGGGGCTCCACGGCGTCGATCTGTTCCAGCGCGAGCTGGAGCTGCTCCGCCTCGCGGAGGCGTTCACGCTCGTTGGTGGTGATCTCTTCGAGCTCGGCGACTTTGGCCTGGTAGCCGGTGAACCTCTGCTTGTACTGGGCGAGCTGAGCGGCGAACTCGGCGCCGGCGTAGCGGTCCAGGGCGCGGCGCTGGGCGGTGGCCGAGCGCAGCCGCAGCTGATCGCTCTGCCCGTGCACGGTCACCAGGGAGCTGCCGATCTCGCCGAGCAGCGCGATCGGCACATTGCGTCCGCTCACGCTGGCGCGGCTGCGGCCCTTGGCGCTGAGCGTGCGGCCGAGCAGGATCTCGACCTCGCCGCGCTGTTGCTGCGGGCTCGATGCTTCTGCCGCCTCGAGGGCGCCGCGGTCTCCGGAGGACGGGGGCTCCGCCCCCGCCGTGTCTGCCGCGTCTGCCGTATCCGCCGTATCCGCCGTATCTTCGGGAGTCTGCAGCCAGGCACCGGCCTCACGGGCCAGTCCCACGCAGCGGTGACCCGCAGGCACGGTGAGGCCTGCGTCGACCACGGCCTGCGGCGCTCCGGAGCGGATCGCGGTGGCTTCGGCGCGGGCGCCCAGCAGCAGTCCCAGCGCGGTGACCACCATGGTCTTGCCCGCGCCGGTCTCACCGGTGACCACGTTGAGTCCGGCATTGAGCGGGAGCTCGGCGTGTTCGATCACGCCGAGGTCGCTGATGGTGACGTAGTCGATCACCGCTGGGTCGCCTCTCCGCGATGGAACGCGTCGGGGGTCTCGACCTGGTTCGCCGGGTCGACCGGTCCGCGCCACCCGGTGGTGGGGAGGTTGAACTTGTCCACCAGTCGTTCGGAGAAAGGAGTCTGGTGCACTCTGGCCAGCAGCACCGGCTCGGCGGAACGGGTGACCTCCACGCGGGAGCCGGGCGGCAGCTCCATGAAGCGGCGCCCGTCGCACCAGAGCACGCCCTGTTCGTCCTCACGCTGCAGAACCTCGACAGCCATGATGGAGTCGGGATCGGCCACCAGCGGCCGGGAGAAGAGCGCATGGGCGGAGATGGGCACCATCACCAGGGCCTGGACCTCGGGCCAGACCACCGGGCCGCCGGCGGAGAAGGCGTATGCGGTCGAACCGGTGGGGGTGGCCATCACGACCCCGTCGCAGCCGAAGGCGGAGACGGGCCGGCCGTCGATCTCGATGATCAGGTCGATCATGCGTTCGCGGGACTGTTTCTCGATGCTGGCCTCGTTCAGCGCCCAGCTGCTGCCGACGTGGCGTCCGGCGTGCCAGACCTGGACGTCGAGCGCCATCCGGCGCTCCACGGTGTAGTTCTGGTCCACCACCCATTGCACGGAGGCATCGAGTTCGGTGCGCTCGGATTCGGCGAGGAAGCCCACATGGCCGAGGTTGACGCCCATCAGCGGGAGTCCGGCTCCGCGCACCAGGTCTGCGGCGCGCAGGATGGACCCGTCACCGCCGAGCACCATGCCGACTTCGCAGTCAGTCAGGGGCACCTCGCGTTCGGCCACCGCCAGCGGCACGCCACGCAGCCGGTCCCCGATGACATGGTTCAAGGAGGCGATGTCCCGCTCCATCATCACGGGGCGCAGCCCCGCGCTGTGCAGCCGTTCAGCGACGGTGACAGCCGCTTCCACGGCGTCGCGCCGACCCGTGTGGGCCAGCAGCAGGATCTCTCTGGTCATGGAGCCTCCTTCAGTCGAACTCGACCGAGCCCAGCCTATCGCTCCTGAGGGTGTCTGCCTCGGCGGAGGCGGGGGCAGCATGTTCGGTGCTGCGCAGGTGGAGGAAGAACTCCACGTTGCCGTCCTGGCCGGGCAGTCCGGAGCGGTGGATCTCGACCAGCTGCAGCCGTTGGGCCTCGGCGGCGGTGAGCACGGCCTCCACGGCCTCGCGGCGCAGCAGCGGGCTGGAGACCACTCCGGTGCGGCCCAGCCTCTCGCGGCCGATCTCGAACTGGGGTTTGACCATGAGCAGCAGATCCGCGTCCTTGCTCGCCTGCCCGGCCAGGGCGGGGAGCACCAGGCGCAGGGAGATGAAGGAGAGGTCGGCGACGATCAGGTCGAAGGGCTCCCCCAGGTCCTGTGGATTCAGGTGGCGCAGGTTCAGGCCCTCGTGGTTCTGCACCCGCGGATCTGCGGCGAGCTGCGGGTGCAGCTGATCATGGCCGACGTCGACGGCCACCACCTGCTGGGCCCCGCGCTCGAGCAGCACCTGGGTGAAGCCGCCGGTGGAGGCTCCGGCGTCGAGACAGCGGCGGCCCTGCACCTGGATCTGTGGGGAGGCGACCAGCACGCCGTCGAGCTTGTGTGCGGACCGGCTGACCCAGGGATCTTGGTCGCGGACCTCGATGGTCTGATGCCCGGCCACGCTGGTGGCGGCCTTCTGGATGACGGTCCGGTCCACGCTGACCTGTCCCTGGGCGATCAGCTGCCCTGCGCGGGTGCGACTGGGAACCAGGCCGCGGGCGACCATGGCCTTGTCCAGGCGGAGTGACTCGTTCATCGAGCGCCCTCGGCGGTTTCTTTCAGCCGTTGATTCAGGTTCTGGACCAGCGCCTCGGACTCGGCGATCTCGGACTCGAGCTCTTCGATGGTCAGCTCCGGGCCGCGCGGAGAGCTCAGACCCGCGGTACGTTCAGCGCCGGCGATCGGTTCGGGGCTGACGATCGGTTCGGGGCTGACGATCGGTTCGGGGCTGACGATCGGTTCGGGGCTGACGCTGGCCTCGGACATGGCATGGTGCGGCGGCTGCCCGGTCATGCTCCGACGCGCTCCTGCAGCGCGCGGTGGGTCCCGTCGAAGATCTGTGCGAGGTCCGTCAGGATCCAGTCGGGCCGCATACCGTCCTGTGCCTGCTCGGCCGAGGCGGCGGTGTCGATGCCGGTCAGCACCAGGGCTGTGTCGAACCCGGCCCGGTTGCCGCCGAGAACATCAGTGTCCAGGCGGTCTCCGATCACCAGTGGACGCTGTATCTGGAGCGTGTTCGCGGCCTGGGTGAACATCACCGGTTCTGGTTTGCCGGCGGCGGTCGGGGTCTTCCCGGTGGCACGCCCCACTGCTTCGACGAGGGCGCCGTTGCCCGGGGCGATCCCGCGTTCCCGGGGGATGCTGAGGTCAAGGTTGGTCGCGAACCACTGGGCCCCGTCGTTGACGGCGTAGGCCGCCTCAGCGAGGTCGGCCCAGCACAGTCCCGGGTCGAATCCCTGGATTACAGCGGCGGGCTTCTCGGCGGCAGAGTCGACGACGGTGAAGCCGGCCTCCCCCACCAGGTTCCGCAGGTACTCGCTGCCGGTGACCAGCACCTTCGCCCCGGGCTCGAGCGCCGCTCCCAGCAGGGTGACCCCTGCGGGGGCGGAACCCACGACCTCTTCCGTCAGCGCGGGGATCCCGAGCTCATTGAGGTGGGCGGCGACCTGTTCAGCGGAGCGAGACGCATTGTTGGTGACGTAACCGCGCGGGATGCCCCGGCGGACCAGCTCGTCCACGGCCCGCGCGGCGCCGGGGATCGCCGATGGTCCCGCGTAGAGGACCCCGTCGAGGTCGAAGAGGACCCCGTCGTAGGAGTCGATGAGCCCCAGGCTCATCCACGTCCTCCGCGGCCGCGGTCCTGATCGCGGTCCTGATGGCGTCCCTTGGAGCGGCCGAGCACGTCCTTGACCTTCGGCAGATCAGCGGGTTCGTCGTCGAAGTCGAGGATCTCCGGGTCTTCAAAGGCCCCAGAGCCCAGTGCTCGTTCCGCCGCGAAGGCCTGTTCGCGCCAACGCTGGGCCTCTTCGTCGCGGCCCACGGTCTCGAGTGCCGCGGCGTATGCGGTGAGCAGCCGTGGGGAGAAGCTGAAGGCGCGGTTGATGTCCAGCTCCGGAACCTCCAGCGCGGTCACGGCCGAGGCGTGGTCACCGAGGTCGGTGTAGGCCCCGGAGACGACCATCGCCATCTCGGCGCGTACGGGACCGGTGAGCCCAGCGACCTCTTCGGACTGGGAGAGCTCGATGGCCTTCTCAGGCCGGTCGAGTCCACGCTCGCAGTCCGCAAGCACGGGCAGGTGTGTCTGGTCTCCGCTGATTCGGCGGTAGGTGCGCAGTTCGCGCAGCGCTTCAGCGAAGTCTCCCGCGGCATAGGCAGTCAGGCCCACAGCTTCGCGGACGATGCCGAGGCGTCCCCCGCGGCGGGAGGCGGCGAGTGCATGTTGGAAAGCAACTTCAGGAGCGATGTCGACAAGTCGGCCCGCCATCACGAGGTGCTTGGCAACCCAGGGGCGGTTCGTGTCGTCGAGGGTGCGCAGCTGCAGCAGGGCCGCGCGGTCCAGCTCCTTGCCCGTGACATCCTCATCGATCTCAGGAGAACGCGTGCGATCGTCGCTGTTGGACCGGCGGAGGTCGCGCGGATTGCGCGGGGGCCTTGGGCGGTCTCCGTAGGACTCGTCATGCATAGGTTCGTGGTTCTCCTTGGATTACGTGCGCAGGGCCATCCCAGGATACCGCCTTGAGCGGTGAAGGACGCCTGGCAGCTGCTGTGGACGCGAAGCGCAGGTCGAGGACGGTGCGACCACGTATCGGGCCGGCGTAGAAACAAAAAAAGGCCGTGCCGGAGGAATCTCCGGACGGCCATGATGATCCGCAATGAATGCGAAAAGCTGTTGGTAAAAGTGGGCTCTGCCGATGGAAGATATCGCTGCTCGCTGCAGCCTTGTTCTTCCGACGCGGACCGTGATTCCTACCCTGGATACAGGTCAAGCCCGGTCCCCCGAAGGGGACCGGGCTTGATACCCTCTCTACCAAATAGTGTCCGGCGGCGACCTACTCTCCCACACACTCCAGTGTGCAGTACCATCGGCGCAGTGGGCCTTAGCTTCCGGGTTCGGGATGGGACCGGGCGTTTCCCCCACGCTATG
>NZ_JAJOYV010000011.1:0-42391 GCF_022565855.1 Nesterenkonia sp. AY15
AGAAGGCGGCGGCGAAGCTTGAGGATCAGGCTCAGCCGCTGGTCGATGACGCGAAGGGTCAGGTCCAGTCGATGGCTGAGGAGCTCAAGGAGCCTGCGCAGGAATCTGTGCAGCGGGTTCGTGATTCTGCGGCGGAGAGCGCTCAGAACGTGAGGTCTGAGGGTCAGGAGCAGAAGAGCACCGTCACGGATTCGGCCAGGTCCTCGGCAGAGGAGGTCCGCGGCAGCTGAGACCGAGATCCCCGAGGGTCTCCGTATGGTCGAGCTGAAGACCGAATGATCGGACGCTCACATGCGAAGGCGGGGCTCCACCGATGGTGGGCCCCGCCTTCGCATGTGGTGAGAGGGAGTATACGGACCCGCCGGAGGCGGCTCAGATGGTGACGTCGCCCTTGGGGCTGCGGAAGGTCACCGACATGATGCCCGGCGTTCCGGAGGGTGCGATCCACTCCACGTCCACGTCCTCGAAGGGGTCTACGTTCGGGCAGGCCAGCCACTGGGTGACCCGGTCTGGGGAGCCTGCGATGCTCAGCTTCGTCAGCGCCGCCTCAGGCGGATAGGCCTGGGAGGGGTGCAGTCCGTAGGTGCCTTCGTTCCAGCGCAGCAGGTAGGGCACCTGAGGATCTGCGATGAGTCCCTTGATCCCGATCTGCTGCCACGTCAGCTCCTGACCGTCGGGGAACTTGCGGTTGCCCGGGACGGCCTTGCGTCCCAGCCGCTCCTCGAAGGGGGAGAGGTCATCGACGCTCACGCACCAGCCCATCCAGCCGCCGCCCACCAGGGAACGGTTGCGCACGGCCTGGCCGAAGGGGGCCTTGTCGGCGCTGGGGTGGTCCAGCACCTCGACGATCTCGAGGTACTGCCGGTTCTCCAGCGGAATGATCGCATTGCGAGTGCCGAAACGTGGGTGAATGCCGCCGCGGACGCGTTCCACGCCCAGCGCATCGGTGATTCGTTCCACCGTGGCTTTCATTCCATCGGGACCGACTGCATACGAGACGTGATCGAGGCGCATCATGTTGCCATCATGACACCACTGGGCGCAGAGATATAAATCGGGTTGAATATTCATACTTATCCGGCGTTTTTCTACTGATTGTAGAAACATCACGACGACGGCGCCCCCAGCCTCCGCATGGCGCGTATCCTTGATAAGTGCTCAAGACCGCTCTGCAGCCCAAATGGATCGGGACCCTCGCCCTGGCGCTGGTCCTGGCCACAGTCTTCGTGGTGCTGAGCGCCTGGCAGTTCAGCGAATCGAGCTCTGAACCGCCCCCGACCGAAGAGGTCACCGAGACCCCGGTCCCGCTCACCGAGGCCCACCAGCCGCAGCAGCCGATGACGGTGGCCGAAGCCGACCGGATCGTGGACGTCAGCGGTGAGTTCCTCGAAGACACCCAGGTGATCATCGATGAACGCCTGCAGAACGGAACATCCGGTTATTGGGTGGTCGCGGCCTTCCGACCCGACGATGCGCCGGATGACAACATCATCCCGGTGGTGCGCGGCTGGGTCACGGATCCGGCTGACGCCGATGAGCTTCCCTCCGGCGAGCCGCTCGAGATCCAAGGGCGGCTTCTTCCTCCCGAGGCTCCCGGACCGGGTCAGCGCGGGATGTCCGCCGATGGGACGCAGATCTTCCCCACCCTCTCCCCGGCAGAGCTCATCAACGTGTGGGACGAGCCGGGCTACTCCGGCTTCGTCGTAGCCTTCGAGAGCTCAGACGCCAGCGGCGCGGAGGTGGGTGCGGCGTCGTCGTCCTCCGGCATGGAACCGGTGCAGGTCGACCCGCAGCCCGAGACGTCGGACATCAACTGGCTGAACCTCTTCTACGGGGTGGAATGGACGGTCTTCGCCGGGTTCGCCTTCTATCTCTGGTGGCGGCTGGTCAAGGACGCCCACGAGAAGCAGCTGGAGGAAGAGCGGCTGGACCGCGAATGGCAGGAGCAGTGGCGCGCCGAGCAGCTCGCCCTGCGGCAGCAGACCCAAGCGAAAGACTAGAGACTCATGAGTGATTCCCGTACGGGCGATTCCCCCGTGACCGATCCCCAGATCGCCGATGACATCCCTCCGGCGCCGCCGCGGCCCAAGCAGCGCCGTTTCGGCGGCACCGCCGCGCAGATCCAGGGTTCGCTGACCTTCTACAAGGTCTTCGCCTTCATCACCGGCATCATGCTGCTGATCCTGGTCGCCAAGATGATCATGGACTACGGATTCGGCTACGAGCTCTACGCCGGCGGCACCACCGCCGAAGGGGCGGAGAACACGTTGGGCTTCCACCCGAAGGACTCGGTGATGGACGGCACCGGAATCTCCTACTGGATCGCAGTGATCCACGGTTGGATCTACGTCATCTACATCATCGCCGGATTCCGGCTCTGGTACCTGATGAACTGGAAGGTCGGCCGGCTGGTCACCATCGTGCTGGGCGGCGTCGTGCCGTTCCTGAGCTTCGTGGTGGAGCGCAAGATCGCCCGCGAGGTCAGGGTGGACATGGAGTCCAACCCGGAGGCCGTGCGCCGCTACTGAGCGCGGTCTCGGGCCGCTGGCACGAGGTGGCTCTCGGCACCGGATCTAGCGGTGAGCTGGTATCGGCCGGGCGCGCGTCCGGCGGGCCCAGAAGAGCACCGGGATCAGCAGCAGTGCGAGCAGGCCGCCGCCGAGCGAGAGATGCTCGAAGCTCGTCGCGGACATCACCATCCCCGACATCGCCCCGCCGCCGGCTCCGGCGAGGGCGATCAGCACATCTATGCCGCCCTGGGTGCGCGGGCGATTCTCCGGGATGGTCGCATCCACGACCAGCGCCGTGCCCGCGATCAGACCCACGTTCCAGCCCACCCCCAGCAGGATCAGCGCCAGAACCAGCAGCTCCAGCGAATCCCCGGGGGCGACCGCCCCCACCAGGCCTGCGCTGAGCAGGATCACCGCCGCCGCGACGCTCATCGGGATCCGACCGAAGCGGTCCACCAGGATCCCGGTGACCAGCGAGGGCAGCCACATGGCGCCCACATGCAGCCCGATCACCAGCCCCACCGAGCTCAGACCGTGGCCATGGGCGAGCATATGGATCGGGGTCATGGTCATGATCGCGACCATCGCGACCTGGGTGAGCACCATCACCGTGGCGCCGATATACGCCCCGGTCTCAGGCTTCGGGGCAGGGGAGGGCCCTGTGGCGGCGGCAGGTTCTGCGGCGGCCTGCTCCGCGGACTGCTCTGCGGCGGCGTCGGCCGCTTCGATCTCCGCAAGTTCACGCGCCAGCAAGAACGGATCCGGCCGCAGGAAGATGAACAGGATCGCTCCGGCGGCGAGGTATGCCGCTGCGGCGAGGAGGAAGGGGCCCGCCAGTGGTGGGATTCCTAGGCTCCTCGCCAGATCCCCGAGTGGTTCCACCAGGTTCGGTCCGGCCACCGCACCGAGGGTTGTGGAGACCATCGCGATGCTGATCGCGGTGCCGCGGCGTGATTCAGGTGCGAGGTCTGTCCCGGCGTAGCGGGCCTGCAGGTTCGTCGCGGTCCCGGCGCCGTAGATGAACAGCGCGAAGAAGAGCAGCGGGACATGATCCTCCACCGCGGCAGCCACCACCCCGATCGCTCCGAGCCCGCCGGCGGTGAAGCCGATGCCCAGTCCGACCCTGCGGCCCCAGCGCTGACTGACCCGCCCCACGGAGAACGCCGCCAGCGCGGAGCCCAGCGTGAACAGGGCGATGGGCAGCCCGGCCAGGCTCGCAGAGTCGAGCATCTCCTGGGCCAGCAGGGCGCCCACGGTGACTCCGGCGGCCAGGCCGGCGCCGCCGAGGATCTGGCTGAAGACGACGACGGTGAGCGTGCGCCGCTGGACGTCGATTCGTCGCACCTTGTCCCGCTGCTGGTCGCCCCCTGAATACATGGTCGATAACCTACACCGGGCGCAGGGCAGGCAAGCCCTCGTAGTCATCCTGGTCCCGTCCAGCCCCCGGACGTTGATCACCGACGCCCGGCAGGGCGGGGTCCGCTTGGTCCACACCGAGACACCAGGTCGAGACGGCGGCAATCAGGGCATGCGTCCGCACATCGCTGACCCTCGATTTCCGTCTGGGCCTGAAAAATCCTGGACATTTGCTCGCTCAGGGGAGAGACTGATATTCTTCGCGACCTTTACTCGGCATCGCAAGGAGGCGGTCATGGGTAGTGTGGGTTTGCTCTATGTTGGTGCGGTTCTGATCATCAATGGCTTGATGTTGTTGGATGTGGTTCCCGGTAAAGCCGCCGCTGCAATGAACTTGTTCGTCGGAGCCATGCAGGTGGTTTTCCCGACCATTATTCTTGCACAGTCTGAAGGTGATCCCGAGATCATACTCGGTGCGTCAGGACTCTTTCTCTTCGGCTTCACTTACCTGTATGTCGCATGGAATGTCCTGACCGATGCTCCAGGTGAGGGTCTGGGCTGGTTTTCTCTCTTTGTCGCGGCCTGCGCCGTTGTCTACGGAACGCTGAATTTCACGCTGGTAGACGACCCATTGTTCGGTGTCATCTGGTTCTCCTGGGCAGTGCTCTGGTTCATGTTCTTCGTGCTGCTGGGACTCGGCAAGGTCAGCATCCAGCGGCGTACTGGCTGGTTCACGCTGTTCCTCGGGATCTTCACCGGAGCCGTCACCTCGTTCCTGCTGCTCACCCAGAACTACCCGACCGGAGATGGAGCAGCGCTGATCGGGGCGGCGCTTGCAGTGGTGCTGTTTCTCCTGGCCTGGCTTCTAGGAGCTCCAAACAGGGTGAGCGTCTCTCGCGACAAAGACCCGTTGAATGCGTCGCCATGAGACTCGAAAGGTTCCGCTTGGGTGTCCGATATCAACAGGATGGTGAGGTCATATGCCGCTCTACAGCTTCCGGTGCGATGAAGGTTGCAGTTTCGATGCCTCCTACACAATGGATGAAGTGCCGCGAAAGCGGGCGTGCCAGCAATGCGATGGATCAGCGGTGCGGATTATCACCTCAGTGAACCTGTCTCGAGCAGGTACTACAGCGTTCCGAGCCGTGGAGAGTTCCCTGCGAAGCGCTCACGAGCCCGACGTTGTCTCCCAGTTGCCGCACCAGGCAGGGCGGTCGACTCCGATTACCACTAATCCTCTTCACGCGACTCTCCCGCGGACCTGAACGGAGGTTTTCCTGCCAGATATTTGACATGACCACAGGCGATGTTGAATTCATAAGGAGAAACCAAAATGCCGAAGACAATATTCAAGTTAGATTCCTCGAAAAAGTTCGGTGACCAGGAAAAGCTGGGACACAATCGCTGGCATCCTGAGATTCCATCCGTAGCGACCGTGAAGCCGGGAGAAAGTTTCCGCGTCGACTGCCGAGAATGGTTCGACGGGGCCATCGAGAACAATGATTCCGCAGAGGACATCCTCAATGCGCCGTTGCTCACGGTCCACGCGTTGAGCGGCCCGTTCCACGTGGAGGGGGTCAAACCCGGAGACCTGCTCATCGTGGACATTCTGGACGTCGGCCCTATTCCACAGGAAGACGACGGTCCGCTCGCCGGACAGGGCTGGGGATATACAGGTATCTTCTCGAGGAACAATGGTGGTGGTTTCCTCACCGAGCAGTTCCCAGACGCCTACAAGGCGGTGTGGGATTTCTCGGGGCAGACTGCCACCTCACGCCATGTACCTGGAGTCTCTTTCACCGGCATCGTCCATCCGGGCCTTATGGGTACCGCGCCCTCGGCGGAGCTGCTGGCGAAATGGAATGCCCGTGAGGGTGCACTGATCGCGACGGATCCAGACCGTGTGCCTCCGCTCGCGCTCCCTCCTGAGTCGGAGCATGCCGTGCTCGGGGGGCTTGATCAGGCGGAATGGAACAGAGTCGGATCCGAGGCGGCCCGCACTGCTCCGCCGCGCGAGAACGGGGGAAACCAGGACATCAAGAACTTCACCAAGGGGAGTCGTGTCTTCTATCCCGTGTTCGTCGACGGCGCCAACCTCTCTCTCGGCGACCTGCACTTCTCACAGGGAGACGGCGAGATCACGTTCTGCGGTGCCATTGAGATGGGCGGGTTCATCGATCTCCGGGTCGATGTCATCAAGGGTGGCATGGAGACCTACGGCGTCTCGGAGAACGCGATCTTCATGCCAGGCAACGTCGATCCGCAGTACAGCGAGTGGCTCGCGTTCTCAGGCACCTCGGTGACTCTCGATGGCGAGCAGCGATACCTTGACTCGCATCTGTCATATCAGCGGGCATGCCTGCATGCGATCGACTACCTGACGAAGTTCGGCTACAGCCCCGAGCAGGCGTATCTGCTGCTCGGCGCAGCGCCGATCGAAGGGAGGTTGTCCGGCGTCGTCGACATTCCAAACTCGTGTTCCACGGTCTACCTGCCGACCGCGATCTTCGACTTCGACGTTCGCCCCTCCGCGTCGGGTCCCGTGCAGATCGATCCAGGGATCGGTGCGCCCCGCGCAGCCAATCAGAAATAGCCCGCGCGCAACGTGAAGTGGTGAGCGCCCTCATCCAGGACAAGGAGCTCTTCGATGAGCAAGTGGGGGCGCTCACCCATTGCAGGCGCGCGGCAGACCTATCTGCTCATTGTCAGCGCAGACCTGGTGCGGCGCGCCAGAATCTTTGGCGGGGCTCCCATCGCTGGGGCACGAACGGGTGTCATGAGCGCCGGACGACTCGATATCCCGCCCGGCTGCGTCCCAGGGAGGTGGGTGGAGGACCCGGGGACAGGCGACAACACCCGGACCGCTAGGATGGAGCGGTGATTTCTCAGCCCGATTCCGCAGACTCTGCTGTCCCCGCCGTGGAGCGGTCCAACTCCGCGGCCCAGACCGTGCTGGTGGTGGACTACGGCGCGCAGTACGCCCAGCTCATCGCCCGCCGCGTCCGCGAGGCCCGGGTCTACTCCGAGGTCGTCCCGCACACCCTCGCCGCTGCCGAGATCATCTCGCGCAACCCCTCCGCTGTGATCCTCTCGGGCGGACCCTCCTCGGTCTACGCCGAGGGCGCCCCAGAGGTCGAGACCGAGCTGTTCGAGGCCGGCATCCCGGTGATGGGCATCTGCTACGGCTTCCAGGCCATGGCGCACAGCCTCGGCGGCGAGGTGGCCCGCACCGGCGACCGCGAATACGGCAAGACCGCGGTGCGCAGCGTCAACGCCCCGCACTCGCTGCTCACCGGCACCGACGCGGTCCAGTCCACCTGGATGTCGCACAGCGACTCCGTGCAGAAGGCCCCCGAGGGCTTCGAAGTCCTCGCCTCCTCAGAAGGCGCCCCCGTCGCAGCCTTCGCCGATGAGCAGCGCAGGCTCTACGGCGTGCAGTGGCACCCCGAGGTGCGCCACTCGCCCCAGGGCCAGCAGGTCATCGAGAACTTCCTCTACATCGGGGCCGGCCTGACCCCGGAGTGGACCACCGGCAACATCGTCGAAGAACAGGTCACCGCGATCCGCGCCCAGGTCGGAGACTCCCGTGTGATCTGCGGACTCTCCGGCGGTGTGGACTCCGCTGTGGCCGCCGCCCTCGTGCAGAAGGCCATCGGAGACCAGCTGACCTGCGTGTTCGTCGACCACGGGCTGCTGCGCGAAGGTGAGGCCGAACAGGTGGAGCGCGATTTCGTCGCGGCCACCGGCGCCAGGCTCTATGTGGCCGAGGAGCGCGAACGCTTCCTCGCCGCGCTCGAGGGCATCACCGACCCAGAGACCAAGCGCAAGATCATCGGCCGCGAGTTCATCCGGGCCTTCGAGGGCGCCGAGAAGGCCGTGCTCGCCGAGGCGGCCGCTGACGGTGCCAAGGTCGAGTTCCTGGTCCAGGGCACCCTCTACCCCGATGTGGTGGAATCCGGCGGCGGTGAGGGCGCGGCGAACATCAAGTCCCATCACAACGTCGGCGGCCTGCCCGAGGACATGGTCTTCAAGCTCGTCGAGCCGCTGCGCGCGCTGTTCAAGGACGAGGTCCGCGCCGTCGGGGCCGAGCTCGGCCTGCCCGCCGAGATCGTCCAGCGCCAGCCCTTCCCGGGCCCCGGCCTGGGCATCCGGATCATCGGCTCGGTCTCCGAGGACCGGCTGCGGATCCTGCGCAAGGCCGACGCCATCGCCCGCGAGGAGCTCACCGCCTCGGGGCTGGACCAGGAGGTCTGGCAGATGCCGGTCGTGCTGCTCGCCGACGTCCGCTCGGTCGGCGTCCAGGGCGACGGCCGCACCTACGGTCACCCGATCGTGCTGCGCCCGGTCTCCTCCGAGGACGCGATGACCGCCGACTGGTCCCGGCTGCCCTATGAGCTGCTCGCCAAGATCTCCAACCGGATCACCAACGAGGTCGAAGAGGTCAACCGGGTCACCCTGGACGTCACCTCCAAACCGCCAGGCACCATCGAATGGGAGTGAGTCGGAAGACTCATGCTCGACTCCTCCGCCGCTGAGGCGATCACCACCGTCATCGCCGGGCTGCTGCTGGTCATCGGCGCGCTCGGCGTCGTGCTCCCGATCCTGCCCGGCTCGCTGCTGATCATCATCACCCTGATCGTCTGGGCGCTGCTGCTCGGCGGACCGGTCGTCTGGACCACGGCGATCATCGGCGTCGTTCTGGCCGTGATCGGCTGGGGAAGCTCCACGGTGCTCACCGGTCGATCGCTGCACCGGCAACAGATCCCGCGCGGACCGATCATGATCGCCGTCGTCACGGCGCTCGTCGGGCTGATCGTATTCCCGCCGCTGGGGCTCTTCATCGGTTTCGCCGCGGGGCTCTTCGGCGCGGAGTTCGTCCGTCGAGAGCGCGATTGGCTCGCCGCCGGGACAGCGAGCCTGCACGCGCTGCGCGCCGTCGGACTTGGGATCCTGCTCGAATTCCTGCTCGCCGGACTGGCGATCTCGGCGTTCCTGATCGGCTCGCTGATCAACTTCGTCTCCTGATCCGGGACGGGCCAGCGGCTTCAAGGTCAGGCTGAGACCGATTGCAGGTTGTGCCGTCGGGATCATTAGACTTCAATGCATGTAATTATCGGCGATCCTCGTCATTCCTGACGGAGACGGGGGTGCCGGAGTGGGCGTGAGCCCACCCCGGTGGGGATTGTGGAAGGTCGTCTGTGAGCAAAGAACCAGCCGCTGAGGAGTGGGACCTGTCGTCCGAGAATGGGCCGGCAGAACCTGTGACGGAGCATCAGCGCCGTGACACCTCCGACGACGCCGCCCGCGCCACCGCGAGCTCGGCGGCATCGGCGTCCACCGCGGAGTCTGCAGGTTCGGCAGGCTCCGCTGATTCGGCTGCCTCGGCAGGGTCTCCCGGCTCGCCGAGCTCCCCGAACTCGCCCCAGTCCCCAGACTCGCCTGCTTCGCCCGGGTCCCCGGCTTCGCCGCAGTCCCCAGCCTCACCCGACTCCGCGGACTCCCCAGCCTCCGTCGGCTCCCGCCCCGATGGTCGAGACCCGGTGGCCGCCTGGCTGGAATCAATGGGGTCCGGCACCGAGAACGACACGATGCTTCGCTTCTCCCCGAACCAGCACAACGCCATCGACCTCACCGACGCCAACTCCTCGGGCATGATGCAGCTCATGGCGGGTCGCAAGACCCGGCTCTCCACGCTGCTCAACGATCAGAACGCGTTCACCATCGGCAAGCACGCCGCCCAGGGCATCCGGGCCAAGACCCGGGAGATGTCCGAGGAGCGCGGGATCGACGTCGGGTTCCTCGCCGCCGGGGTGGTCAGCTGGACCGAGGACGCTGGCCAGGCCTCCTCCGGCGAGCAGTTCACCGAAGACTTCACAGCTCCGATCATGCTGGTGCCGATCACCCTGCGCCCGCGTGAGGACGGCAGCGGTGACTTCGAGATCCAGTTCAGCGCAGCCGCCCGGCTCAACCCCGCGCTGATCCGTCACCTGGCCGCCCGGCACGGCACCCGACTGGACCCGGTGGAGTTCCACAACACCGGCTATGTGACAGCCCGCTTCGACCCGAACCGTCCCGCGGACACGCTCGCGCGCATCGCCGCCGGCGTGGACACCCTGCACTCGGTGCAGGTGTGGCGCCAGCTCTACGTCTCGACCTTTGCGGACCTGACCTTCCTGGGTGATCCCACGGGGCTGGAGCTCGATCACCCCGTCATCCATGCCATGGCCACCGGTGAGCCGCTGGGGCAGACCCGGGCCGATCGCACGCTGAAAGACCTGCCCTCGGTGGATGATCGGGAACCCCGCGACGAGCGCCTGGTCGCCGACGCCGATCCGCACCAGCAGGCCGCACTGGACGCGGTGCTCGCCGGGCAGTCCGTCGTGGTCTCCGCGCCCGCCGGCACCGGTCAGACCCAGACCGCGATCAACGCCGCGGCCGGCCTCGCCTGGCAGGGCAGGCGGGTGCTGGTCCTCGCCGAGCGCACCGCCACCCTGGAACAGTTCAAGGACCGGCTCGCGCAGGTCCACCTGGGCACGCTGGCGGGCAACATCTCCGCCGCCGCGACCTCCGAAGACATCCGCGACCAGCTCATCCGCGCCATCCGGCGCAATGAGCGGGCCGAGCCGCCCCGACTGGGAACCGTGCATTCGAGGCTGAAGAAGTCGCGCCACCAGCTGGTGGACCACGTGAAGTCGCTTCACAATGTGCGCCGCCGCTGGGACTGCTCGCCCTACCAGGCCATGCAGGCCCTGGCCGCGCTGACCAGCCTGACGCCCGCGCCGTCGACCTCTGTCCGGCTCAAACGCTCGGTGCTGGACCACACCGTGGACCGAAGCCAGATCACCGTGAAGCTCAAGCGCGCCGCCGAGCTGGGCGCCTTCTCCGCCGAGACCCGCGACAGCCCCTGGTTCAACGCGCGCCTGTCCAACCGGCAGGAGACCCGGGACGCTATGGCCCTGGTCGTCCAGCTGCGTGAGGAGCTGCCGGAGCTGCAGCAGATGATGGTCTCGGCATGCCAGGCCGCCGGGATCACCGCGGGTGCGACCTTCAGCCAGTGGAACAGCCAGGTGCTGCTCTTCCAGCGGGTGCAGGAATCGCTGGGCAGGTTCAGCCACGACGTCTATGCCCGCGCGGTGGACGACCTCATCGCCGCCACGGCCCCGGGCTGGTGGCGCCGACAGAACAACGTGGAGATGACCTCCGTGACCCGCTCGCGGCTGCGCCGGGTCGCCAAGGAATACGTGCGCCCCGGCGTCGCCATCGGAGACCTGCACTCCTCGCTGATCGATGTGCAGTCCGAGCGGGAGGAGTGGAACCAGTGGTCCATCTCCGACTCCGCGCCGAAGGTCCCACCCCGGCTGGACACGCTCTGTGACAGCTTCGGGAAGGTCCAGGCCCGGCTGCAGCGTCTCGATGAGGTCCTGGAGACGGGATCACTGACCGAGATGCCCATTGAAGAGCTGCTGCAGACCGTGGAGACCCTGGCCGCGGATGAGAAGCCGCTGGAGACCCTGCCCGAGCGCACGCTGCTCGGCGAACAGCTGCGCGAGCAGGGCTTCCGGGACCTGATGGAGGACTTCTCCGAGCGTGGGATCAGCGCGAACGTCGTCGGCGAGGAGCTGGAGCTCGCCTGGTGGCAGTCCGCGCTGGAGGCGATGATCTCCGGTGACGACTACCTGGCGATGACCACCGGCGAGAACCTGCGCAGCATCGAGGAGACCTTCCGCGAATCCGACGCCGGGCACATCGAGTCCAGCGCCCAGCGACTGGGTCACGCCCTTGCGGTGCGCTGGAAGTCCGCCGTGGAGGCCCACCCGCAGGCGGCCGCGAACCTGCGCGCCCTGCTGCGCGATTCCACCCCCACCATCGAGGCCCTGGAGGCGATCAACTCCAAGGTGACCCAGCCGCTGGTCCCGATCTGGACCACCTCGCCGCTGGGGCTGGGAGAGCAGTTCCCGCCTGAATACCGCGCCGACGTCGTCATCCTGCTCGATGCCGAATCGCTCGCCGTGCCCACGGCGCTGAACGCGGTGACCCGTGCCGCCCAGGTGGTGGCGTTCGGTGACCCGGTGGCCGGTTCGCCCACCCCCTTCCACGTCTCCGCCGATCCGGTCGCGCGCGAGGCCGAGCAGCCCCGCCCCGCCTCGATCTACACCGAGCTGGCCGCCGTGCTCCCGCACTATGCGCTGCGTCAGGTCCACCGCGGGGTCGATCAGGAGCTCACCGGGCTGCTCTCGTCCGCGCTCTACGACGGCGAGCTCACGCGACTCCCCGACGCCGCCCAGCTGACCGGCCAGGATCGTCGCTTCACCGTGGAGCTGGTCGCGGGCATCCAGGCCGGATACCGCGACGCCGTGGAGTCACCCACCGGGGAGGTCAACCGGGTGGTGGACATGGTCTTCGAGCATGTGCGCTCACGACGCGGGCACTCGCTGGCCGTGATCACCGGCTCGGCATGGCACGCCCGCCGGCTGGCCGACGCGATCCGGCTGAACCTCGCCAACCATGGCTGGGCCAAAGAGTTCTTCACCGATGGCGCTCACGGCGAGGGCTTCGTGGTGACCCCGGTGGAGCGTGCCGCCGGCCTGGTCCGCGACGACGTGATCTTCAGCCTCGGATTCGGCCGCTCGGTGAAGGGAGATGCCGCGACCCGCTTCGGGGAGCTCTCCGAGGCGCGCGGCCGCGAACACTTCGCGATCGCGCTGACCCGAGCTCGTGAGCACCTGCGCGTGGTCACCTCGCTTTCCAACGCCGACATGAACCCCGCCTCGCTGACCAACGGCGCTCGGGAGATCTACGACCTGATCAGGCTCGGTCTCGAAGGGTCGGACAACCCCACCGCGTCGGCGCAGCTGACCGATCCGCTGGTGCTGGACCTGGTGGACCGGATCCGGGCCCGCGGCGGGCGGGTGGAGGACGGGTTCCGCGGGACCCTGGACCTCGCCGCCTGCTCACGCAGGTTCACCCCGGACCAGCCGATGGTGCCGGTGGCGATGGTCTCCGACGGGACCAGAAGTTATGGCGCGATGTCTGTGCGCGAACGCTCGAGGCAGCGCCCCGCCGCGTTTGAGGCGTTGGGCTGGACCTACATGGCGCTCTGGACCATCGAGGTCTTCTCCAACCCGGTGCGCTGCACCGAAGTCGTCGCCGAACAGGTCGGGCTGGCCTCGGGACCGGAGTTCGCCGAGTCAGGCCGGATCACCGTGCACACTGCGGGGGCGGCCCCCCGCAGTCGCAAGGGCCGGGAGCAGGTTGCCCGCAGCGAGGGCATCCGCTTCGGCGGCGCGGCGGACCTCGAGGACGAGGATTCACACCGGAAGTCCAAGAAGTGGCTGCCGCCGCGGGAGCGCGGGGCATGGAAGCAGTAGGGCCTGGGCCCGGTGGCGCCGGACGCGCCGGACGCGCCGGGCGGAGAGGACGACGGCGCGTGGTGGCCCCACCGACCTCGGGCCAGTCCCATGAGGTGGAGTCTGACTTCACCGACCCATTCAGCACCGAGCCCTTCGGCGCTGCAGACTCCGTCCCCGGCCGCGGGGCGGGGGCTGCCGCACAGAATCCCAGCGCCGCAGAAGAGGAGACCCCCGGCAGGACGCAGAAGACCGAGGGCTCCGCGCCCAGTGTGCCACTGACCGCCCATGAGCAGTGGATTCTGAGTCAGCGTCCCCCGCACTGGGGTTAGCCCGGGACCACACGCTGGTCCGGGGTCATCTTCCCCAGGCCGCGGGGAGAGGGCCGTCAGTCGCCCGACTCCACAGCGCAAGGAGCTGCGGCACCTGCGCCGCGCTCCTCGTGGACGCTGGTGGCCATGCAGAGCATCAGTTCCGATCGACGCACCCGTCCAGGCACCCGCGGCGCTGACGAGGCCCGCCCCCGCGCCCGCCGGGGTGAACCGGCCACCGAATCGACGGGTCCGTTCATTCCGCAGCGACCGCGTCGGCGCCGCTCTCAGCCGCCGGCGCCGACCCGGGAACGATCTCCGCGGAGACGTGCCCGGCGGATACCGGCTGCTCACCCATCGGCGCCGCGGATGCCAACCGATCGGAGCAGCGTGGCCCGGGGGCAGAGGGTCAGGCCGCCGCGGATCAGCCGCCGACTGCGCGGTGCCGGGCTGCCCCGGCTGATCCAGCGGTTCCGCATCCCCCTCGCCCTGTTGCTGGGACTGGGCGCCGCCGGTGCAGCGGTGCTCACCGGAGTTCAAGGGCAGGTGGAGACCACGCCGGCGCTGCGGGCAAGCGCCGATATCGGCGCGGGGGAGCGGCTGAGCGCCGCCGTGATGGAAGAGGTCCAGGTGGATGTCGCGGCGGTTCCACGGGACTACGCCGTGGAGGCGGAGCAGGTGCTGGGACGACAGGTCGCCGTGCCGCTCCCGGCAGGGGCGCTGATCCACCCGGATCAGCTGGTGGGGCCCGGGCTGCTCGCCGGACAGGACCCCGGCACGGTGGCTGTGCCGGTGCGCCCGGCCGATCCGGCGATGGTCGCACTGCTCACGCCGGGGCAGCGAGTGGATGTGCTGGCCTCGAGCGACATCCCCGAGCGTGGCACGTCCGCACAGCTGGTGGCGACCGCCGCGCCGGTGCTGTGGGCCCCGCAGGATGATTCGGAGAACTGGCTGCCCAGCGGGACTGAGGCGGGCGGCGTCGTGATCCTTGCGGTGGATCCCGCCACTGCGGAGTCCATCGCCCAGGCCACCCAGGAGGGACGGCTGCATCTGAGTCTGCTCGGTACGGGGCCGCCGCGATCTTCGGACCAGCCGGAGACCTCCTCCGAGGGGTCAGTCGGAGGAGCTCGATGAACCCGATCCCGCGGACCCTGCGCTCGAGGACCCCGCGCCGGAGGCAGCCTTGGCCGGGCTCGAGGAGGAGTCGGAGGAGCCGTTCCCGCTGGCGCTCGAAGGTGCCCCGTCGGAACCGGAGCGCTTTGAGGCGTCGGTGCCTGAGCTGGCAGCAGCGCGGGAGTCCGTCCGGTAGAAGCCGGAGCCCTTGAAAGAGACTCCGACCGAGCCGAACTTCTTGCGCAGTGTGCCCTGACATTCGGGGCAGACGGTCAGCGAGTCATCGCTGAACTTCTGTGCGATGTCGAAGGCATGGCTGCAATCCTTGCAGGCATAGGCGTAAGTGGGCATCGGATTCCTCAGAGGTGAAGGGCGCTGGGAGGTCAGGTGCAACCGGCCAGCCTGCGGCAATACTGCCAATCAATTATACGGGCCTCAGCGTCGTGGCTTCGCGTTCGGTCACGATGATGTGGACCCGCAGGTCATGGGGCTCCACTGGGAGGGCGCCGGGGCTGAGGACCTCCGCGGCATGGACCACCGCGATGAAGCGCAGCGGCGCGAGGTCGGTCGGACTGTCCGCGGCGGACTCCACGGGCGTGGAGGCCTGGTGGTCGGCGTCGTTTCCGAAGGCGGTGTCGTTTCCGAAGGCGGTGTCGTAGAAGCCGCCGCCCTGACCCATGCGCGCTCCTTGCTGGTCCACGGCCAGGCCGGGCACCAGGACGGTGAGCCCCTCCGGGTGGCGTTCACGCAGCGCGAGGGTGCCGAGGCGGTCTCCCAGCGGCTCGTCGACGGCCGCGAACGCGCTGCGCCGCAGCTCCGCGTCAGGCGCCCAGGACACCCACTCGAGGACCCGGTCCCGGGTGCTGGCGATTACGGGAACGTACACGGCACCCCCGCCGGCGGCGTGACCGCTGAGGAACGGCCGCACGTCCGGCTCGCCGGGCATCGGCACATACCCCGCCACCGCTGAGCCTGCGGGCACCACGGACGGCAGGACCCGGGCCAGGGCCTGGCCGCGGATCGCAATCTGGTCAGCTGTCAGCTCCCGGCGCGCCGACCGGAGCCGGGATCGCGCGGCCGCCTTCGCTGCCGCGGCGGACGCGGGCTCGTCTGCGTGTGTCGGCATGCGGCTCAGCGCCAGGATTCAGACTGGATGAGGCTGGCGCGCAGGGCCTCTGCGGCGTCGGCCAGGCCGGGCGAGAAGGTGAACTGAGCGCTCAGGCGCAGCAGCGCGGCCCTCTCATAGGCCTCCAGCGCGTCGCCGGCGACCCCGTTCCGGTAGGCGGCGTCGTTGATCAGTCCGAAGACCACTGCGCGACGCGGCGCGTCCCACAGGCCGCGCAGCTCGTTCCACTTGGCGCAGGCGAGCAGCCCGCCCAGGTCGAGCGCGGGGTGGGCCCACCCCGCGTTGGAGACCTTCACCAGCGCCGGTCCCAGCTCGGGGGAGTACAGCAGGTCTTCATCCCGGAGCTGCCGGTGGGCAGGCACCATCCGACGCTCAGGGATCGAGGCCAACGCGTCACAGGCGGCCATGACGCTCGCGTGGAACAGCTCCGCCCCGACGAGATAGGGCCTGACCAGCGCTTCCCAGCGCTGCAGGCGACGGATCTCCGTGGCGGCCCCGTGCACCGGGGCGCTCGCGGGCAGCTCCCCCGGATGCTGGATCGCGGTGGACCACGCATCCAGGGACTGGTCCCAGGCGGTCTCCCATGCCTGCGCGCCGATCCGCTGGGGCCTGTGCAGAGAGGCGCCGGTCAGCGCCTGGAACGTCGCGGTGGAGTCATCATGGCTGATCAATCGAGGGAGCCTGAAGGGCCCGGAGAAGGCCTGTGCGCGTCTCATGCCGTCGAGCAGCTCGGTCGCGCGGCCTGCCGGCAGCACCACGGTGTAGGTCTCGTCCGAACCGTCTCGATGCCGCACCACTGCCCGCAGTCCTGGTTCATGGGCGATCACGAGGCCGCCCTGGGCGGCCTGCCGCAGGGCGGGCAGCTCCGGATCCGTATCGGGCGGGAACAGGTCGAGGTGCTCGCTGGGTCGGGCGGCACCGCGGTCGTGCTCGACGCGGAAGCAGCCTGCTCTTCGGGCGCGCCGCGACGCGGCGGCACGGGGCGCAGCGCCAGCGGCAGAGGAGGTCGACGTGCCGGCGTCCTCGGGAGCCTCGAAGGCGGTGACCTCCACCGCCAGCATCTTCGGCTTCCCCGGCACCGGCCAGGCGCGTTCCACTGACCAGCGGGTCTCTTCGGCGGAGAGGATGCGCGAAGGCAGTGATGCGGCGGGGTCAAGCATGTTCGAGACGTTCCTTTCGACCGGTTCGGCTCCCTCCAGCTTAGGCCCGGGACCCTGAGGTGATCGCGGGGTGCGCAGGGTGCGCGCGCAGTTTCAGAGCCAGGAATCGATCCAGATCCTCATCCGCCATTGCTCGTAGGGAATCATCTCCGCAGTCCAGAGCGGGAGGAAGAACACCGAGACGGCCACGCACAGCATCACGAAGCACAGCACGATCACGGTGTTTCGCTGGCGCGCCGCCAGGATCGTCCCCTCCCCGCGGGCCGTCCCGTCGGGGCGGTGACCAGCGGTCCCGATGCGCAGCACCAGGGCGGCGATCGCGGTGAGCGCCAGAATCAGGAAGGGGTGATAGCTGATCGTGTAGAAGAAGAAGGTGGTCCGGTCCGGGAAGAGCAGCCAGACCAGATGCCCGGCCACGAAGCCGGAGAGGATCGCGCCGCAGCGCCAGTCCCGGCGACCGGCCCAGAGCAGCCCCACCAGTAACAGGGCGATCATCCCGCTCCACCAGATCAGCGGATTCGCCAGGTCCAGGACCGCGGAGGAACAGGTCTCCGCGGCGCAGGTCTCACCGGTCTGTGCATAGATCTCGCCGGCGGAGACCGAATCGTAGTGCATCGAGACCGGTCGGCCCATGAACGGCCAGGTCCACGGCGAGGACGCGTAGTCATGTCCGCTGCTGAGCCCCTGATGGAAGTCCGCGGCGGAGACATGGTAGTTCCACAGCGAGCGGAGCGGATCCGGCACCAGTCGGGCCAGCCCCTCGGCAGGATGCTCGAGGTGCCACTGCCGACCCCAGCCGGCCTGCGTGCTCAGCCAGCCGGTCCAGCTGGCCAGATAGGTGCCGGCGGCAACGGGCAGCACCGTGACCAGCGCCGGAAGCGCATCCTTCAAAAGCCCGGACCGCGCCCATCGCTCGACGCCGGCCAGTCGCCTGGCCTGCAGGTCCCAGAGGATGACCATGATGCCGAAGACCGCGAGGAAGGCCAGCGCCGAGAGCTTGACCGCCACCGCCGCTCCGAGCAGCACCCCGGCGAGCAGCCGCCACGGGCGGACCCCCAGCCAGGGTCCGCTGGCCTGCCGGTCACCAGGCCTGCGGCGCACCGCCCAGGCGGCCAGCCGCCGTCGTCCGCTGTATCGATCAGCCAGCAGGGCGCCGAAGGCGGCGAGGACGAAGAACATCATGAAGATGTCCAGCAGGCCCACGCGGCTCATCACCAGGTGGTGGCCTTCGATGGCGGTGAGCATCCCGGCGAACGCCCCGAGGAAGACCGAGCGGAACATCCGTTGCGCGATGAGCGCGATCAGCAGCACGGCCAGGGTGCCTGCCAGCGCCGCCGAGATCCGCCAGCCGAAGGCGCTGTCCTGGCCGAAGCCCCGCAGCCCCAGCGCGATCAGCCACTTTCCCAGCGGCGGGTGCACCACGTAGGCGCCGTCGCCGGTGGGCTGTGCCTCACCAGCCAGCCAGGAGTCATCGGCATCCTCCGGCCAGACCAGCTCATAGCCGGTGAGCAGCAGCGCGTAGGCGTCCTTGACGTAGTAGGTCTCGTCGAACATCAACAGGTGCGGGGTGCCGAGATCTCTCACCCGCAGGATTCCGGCTAAGAGCGTGATCAGCCCGGGCAGAATCCATCCCCAGAGACCTGGACGGTACGGTTCTGCGTGGAGCCGGCGCTCCATCCGGGACAGCCTTGCGGCTTCCGGCTCGGCGACGCTCCCGGGCGCCCCGGCGGGGGCCGGAGTGCTGCGGGCGGGCTCGGCAGGGTTCACTATGGGTATGCTACTTGGCGCAAGCCGGTCACCGATCAGAAGCGGGCGTGTCATGGAGTCAGGCGAGGCAGAACAGGTCGAGAACCCCTTGGAGCAAGCTGATACCAGCCTCTGGGACACCCCGATCGTGCTCGCCGCGACCCCCATCGGCAATCTCGGTGACGCGACCGACCGGCTCAAGCGGCTCCTGGCCACCGCCGAGGTCATCGCCGCCGAGGACACCCGCACCGCGCGCCACCTGGCCCGAGCGCTGCAGGTCACCTTCCATGCCCGCCTTCTCAGCCTGCACGAGCACAACGAGGCGTCCCGCTCCGAGGAGCTCGTGGAACAGGCCCGGAAGGGAACCCGGATCCTGGTGATCTCCGACGCCGGCATGCCCGCGGTCTCCGATCCGGGGTTCCGACTCGTCGAGACCGCCATCGCTGCCGGCGTCGGGGTCACCGTGGCGCCGGGCGCCTCGGCGGTCACCACCGCGCTGGCGCTCTCCGGGCTGCCCACCGACCGATTCACCTTCGCCGGGTTCGTCCCGCGCAAGGCGGGGGAGCGCAAGAAGCTGCTCGACCGGCTGGCCACCGAGGAGTGGACCACGGTGCTCTTCGAATCTCCGCACAGGGTCGCCGCCACGCTCCGCGAGTTCGCCGCGGCGCTGGGGGAGGACCGACCTGCCGCGCTGGCCCGGGAGTTGACGAAACGCTACGAAGAGGTGCTGCGCGGAGGCCTGGGCGAGCTCGCCGCCGTGGCTGCTGAACGTCACCTGCGCGGGGAGATGGTCCTGGTGCTCGGCGGGGGGTCACCCGCCGGAGCGGGGGGCGAGCCGATGAGCTTGGAGGAGCTGGCCGGCGTCGTGCTGACGCGGGTTGCTGAGGGGACCAAGCTCAAGACGGCGGCCAAGGAGATCGGGGCCGCACACTCTGTCCCGGCCAGCGAGATCTATGATGCCGCCCTGGCCCTGAGGCGCGCCGAAAAGTCCGGTTGAACAGTAGAATGGCGTCCAGAGCGGAGAGGCACTCCACCGCAGGGTAATCGATGAGCAGGCGGGGCCATGACCGAGGAGCATACGGGCAGCGAACACGTTGCCCAGACGAGCAGCAATCAGATCCGCGAAGCCGCCACCGCGCAGGTGGCGTGGCTGGAACCGCACACCAACGCCACTGACGGGGTCCTCGACCTCTGGGCCGCTCGCCCGCATCAGCCGGTCTACGCCGTGCCCAACGGGACCGGCGGGTGGGTGGACGTCTCCATCACCAGTTTCCTGGACCAGGTTCGTGGCGTCTCCAAGGGGCTGATCGCACTCGGCGTCGAGCCGGAGGACCGGGTCGCGGTGATGGCACCGACCAGCTACAGCTGGGCCGTGGTGGATCAGGCCATCTGGTTCGCCGGCGCGATCTCGGTGCCGATCTACGAGACCAGCTCCGTGCACCAGGTCAGCGCCGTGCTCGAGGATTCCGGGGCGACGCTTGCGCTCGCCGGAAGCGTCGAGCTCCAGGACTGCCTGCGCGCCGCCGTGGTGAAGTTCAACGGGAACCGCCCTGCGGTGCTGCCCATCGAAGAGGTGCGCCAGCTCGATGACCTGGCCGGCTCCGGGGAGCACATCTCGGATGAGCAGCTCGAGGCGGCCCGCTCACGGGCCAACCTGGACGACGTCGCCACGCTGGTCTACACCTCCGGCACCACCGGCCGCGCCAAGGGGGTGCGCATCACCCACCGCAACCTGGCCGAGGGTGCGGCGAACATTCTGCCCTTCGCCGATCAGATCCTCGGCGAGAACGAATCCCGCACGCTGATCTTCCTGCCGCTGGCCCACGTCCTGGCCCGCGCGGTGCAGCTGATGTGTCTGTACCGCGGAGTGCAGGTGGCCCATTCGGCCAGCTCCGCGAAGCTGCTCGAAGATCTCGCCAGCTTCCGCCCCACCTGGCTGCTCGCCGTGCCGCGGGTCTTCGAGAAGGTCTACCACGGTGCTTCCGCCAAGGCCCGCGCCGAGGGCAGGGGAAAGATCTTCGAGACCGCCAAGGATACCGCGATCCTGTACTCGAAGGCCCTGCAGGCCGAGGCGATGGGCGAGGGTCCCGGGCCCTCTGTGCGGCTGCGCGCACGCCGAGCGATGTTCGCCAAGCTGGTCTACTCCAAGCTCCACGCCCGCCTCGGTGGCAGCGTCCGCTACATGATCTCCGGCGCCTCCGCGCTGAACCCCGAGATCGCCCACTTCTTCACCGGCATCGGACTGCCGGTCCAGGAGGGCTACGGCCTCACCGAGTCCACCGCTCCGATCACGCTGAACATCCCCGGAGCCACCCGCATCGGGACGGTGGGCATCCCGGTGCCCGGCAACACCGTGAGGATCGCCGCCGATTCAGAGGTGCTGCTCAAGGGCCCGGTGATCTTCGACGGCTACCACGAGAAGCCCGAGGCCTCGGCAGAGGCCTTTGACGCGGAGGGCTTCTTCCGCACCGGTGACCTCGGCTCCCTGGACGAGGACGGCTTCCTCACGCTGACGGGGCGCAAGAAGGACCTCATCGTGACCGCCGGCGGCAAGAACGTCTACCCCATGCCGATGGAAGAGGTCATCCGCGCACACCCGCTGGTGGCCGAGGTCATCGTGGTCGGAGACGACAGGCCCTACGTCGCGGCGCTGATCACGCTGGACGCGGACGCCGTGGCGGACTGGTGCCGGGCCAACGGGTACCGGTCGCTGTCGTTGATCGACGCCGCCAAGCACCCCAGGGTGCGCCAGGAGATCGGCCTCTCGGTGGAGGCGGCGAACCGAAGGGTCTCGCGCGCGGAGTCCATCCGGAAGTTCGAGCTGCTCGACGTCGAACTCTCCGAAGAGTCCGGGCACATGACCGCCTCGATGAAGCTGATGCGCCACCGGGTCCTGGTCGACTTCGAGGGCGTCATCGATTCGGTCTACGCGAACTGACGCCGCCGCCTTCACGTCCGCCTGCATCGCGGCTCGTCTCTGCAGCACTTCTCACGCCCAGTCTGCGCAGGAGCCAGCGGAGGGCGGGGTGTGGAAGGCCGCGCGGGGGGTGGGCGATAGAGTTGATCACCGTGAGCCAACAGCAGCGAATCCTTCCAGACGCCGAGTCGAGCCCCGCCGTGGTGCCGGGCGAGACCCCTGCCGCCTACCGTCCTGAACAGCCCGACGACGACGGCGCGGCCGCCGGTCCCGTGCGAGATCAGGCGGAGGAGCAGTCCGGGAAGAAGCGTCGCCTGCAATACCCCCCGGCACCCCAACCGCTGACGGTGCCGGTGATCGACAATCACGCGCACCTGGACTTCCGCGACGGTGCGATCTCCGTCTCGGTCCAGCAGGCCCTGGAGGTCGCCAAGGCCGTCGGCGTGATCGGCGCGCTGTGCGTGGGCTATGACGTGGCCTCCTCGGAGTTCTCCGTGAAGGCCGCCGCAGAGCACCCCCAGCTCAAGGCCGCCGTCGCGCTGCACCCCAACGATGCGCCGGTGCTGGCAGCGAAGGGCGACTACGAGACTGCGTTCGCCAGGATCACCGAACTTGCCCGCCACGAACAGGTGGTGGCGATCGCGGAGACCGGTCTGGACTTCTACCGCACCGGCGAAGAAGGGGTCGCTGCGCAGAGACGCAGCTTCGAAGATCACATCGCGCTCGCCGTCGAGCGGGGACTCGCGATGCAGATCCACGACCGGGACGCCCATGTGGAGGTGGTCAGCGTGCTCAACGCCGCGCCCACCCTGCCCAGCGCCGTGGTCTTCCACTGCTTCTCCGGCGATGCGGACCTGGCCCGCCTCTGCAACGCCAACGGCTGGTACATGTCCTTCGCCGGCACGGTCACCTTCAAGAACGCCCACGCCCTGCGTGAGGCGCTGGCGGTCGCTGATCCGCAGCTGATCCTGGTGGAGACCGACACGCCTTTCCTGACCCCACATCCTTACCGGGGGCAGCCCAACGCGCCTTATCTGATCCCGCAGACCATGCGGCTGATGGCCCAGGTGCGCAACACCAACGTGGAAGCGATGTGTCAGCAGGTCATGTTCAACACCACCCAGGCCTACGGGAGCTGGACATGAGCGATCAGCACTCACCGCAGGGACGACCGCAGCAGAGCCCTCCGCAGCTGCTCTCCGCCGCGCATGTCAGGGCGCTGGCCGACCAGCTCGGGGTGCGCCCCACTAAACAGTGGGGACAGAACTTCGTCATCGACCCGAATACGATCCGCCGGATCGTCAGCCTCGCAGATCTCGACGGCAGCGAGCATGTGCTCGAGGTCGGCCCTGGGCTCGGGTCCCTGACCCTGGGCCTGTTGGATGAATCAGCGCTGGTCAGCGCCGTCGAGATCGATCCCAAGCTGGCCGGTCAGCTGGCCGAGACGGTGCAGAGGTTCCGTCCCGAGCGCGCGGCGAACCTGCGCGTGATGGAGCAGGACGCGCTGAAGCTCACCCCGGAGTCCTTCGCCGAGTTCGGAGACGGCGCGGGCCCGGAGGTGCTGGTCGCGAACCTGCCCTACAACGTGGCGGTCCCGGTGGTGCTGCACCTGCTCCAGATCCTGCCTTCGCTGCGCAAGGGCCTGGTCATGGTCCAGGACGAGGTCGCCGACCGGCTCTGCGCCGGGCCCGGCTCCAAGATCTACGGCGTCCCCAGTGTGAAGGCGGCCTGGGACACGAACATGCGCAAGGCCGGCGTGGTCGGCAAGCGAGTCTTCTGGCCCGAGCCGCGGATCTCCTCGGGGCTGGTTCGCTTCGACCGGCGCGCCGAGGCCTCGGCCGAGCTCAGCCGCGAAGAGGTCTTCGCGGTGATCGACGCCGCCTTCGCCACCCGACGCAAGACCCTGCGCGCCTGCCTGGCCGGGATCGCGGGATCCCCGACCCGTGCCGAGGCGGTGCTGCGGGCCGCCGGGGTGGATCCGTCCGTCCGCGGCGAGACCCTGGGCATCAGTGGGTTCACCGCGATCGCCGCCGCCCTGCGCGACGCGGCCAGCTCGGGTCCAGCCGGCGCGGTCCCGCATGTCAGTGACGAGAAGTAGGGTCGAAGCATGCGCGATAGTGAATTCTTCGGACATGTCACCGCCGTGGCTCCGGGCAAGATCAATGTGAGCCTGCGCGTCGGTCCGCTGCGCGAGGACGGCTATCACGAGGTCGCCACGCTCTACCTGGCGGTCTCCCTCTACGAAGAGGTCAGCGCGGCCCGGCGCGAGGACGGGGCGATCACCGTGAGCCTCTCCGAACGTTCTACCTTCACCGAGGTCCAGACCCGGGATCCGGAGACCCGAGAGATGGTGGCTGCGGCGATCCCGCTCGATGAGCGCAACCTGGTGCATCAGGCCGCCTCGAAGCTGCGCGACCGACTCGGCATCACCGACGGAGTGGACCTGACCATCACCAAGAACGTCCCGGTGGCCGGCGGGATGGGAGGAGGCTCTGCCGACGCCGCCGCCGCACTGGTGGCCTGTTCGGCCCTCTGGGAAGCGGGGCTCTCCAAGGAACAGCTGGCGGAGATCGGCGCCGAGCTCGGGGCCGACGTGCCGTTCGCGATCCTCGGCGGAGCAGCCGTGGGTCAGGGTGTGGGCGATGAGCTCTCTCCGCTGCTGACCCGCGGGGAGCTGCATCTGGTCATCGTCCCGGCCAACACGGGCCTGTCCACGCCCAGCGTCTATGCCAAGCTCGACGAGATGCGCGCCGAAGCCGGAGTGGAGGCTGAGGCGCCGGGCCTGGATCCGGACCTGGTCCGGGCGGTCTGCACCGCCGACGCCGAGCTCGTGGCCTCGCTGATGGCCAATGACCTGCAGGCCCCCGCCGTGGCCAGCCTGCCCTCCCTGGAGGACATGATGGACATCGGCATGATCGAAGGAGCGCTGCAGGGAATGGTCTCCGGCTCAGGCCCCACCCTGGTGTTCCTCGCCCGGGATGCTGAGTCAGCCCATCAGCTCTGCACCAGCCTGGAGGAGCGGACCGAGGTCTGGGCCATCCCGGTCACCGGTCCGGCCGCCGGGGCACGACTGATCAACGGCCGCGAGAGCTGATCCGAGAGTCATCTGGGGCGCGATTCGCCCCAGCTGACGGGGCGCACCGCAGTCCTGCGCTGCCCGCAGAGCGCGGGCAGCGGAACACCGCGGCGCCTCAGCCCACCTTTTCGGAGAGCTCCAGCCAGCGTTCCTCGAGCTTCTCATTCTCGCCCTGCAGCCGGCTCACATCGGCGGTGAGCTTGCCCAGACCTTCGAAGTCGCTCGGATCGTGATCGGCCATCTGGCGCTGCTTCTTCTCCATCTGGGTGATCAGCTTCTGCATCTTCCGCTCGAGCGCGCCGACCTCCTTGCGCACTTCGCGCTCCTCGGCGCTGCTCAGCGCCGGGGCACCTGCCGATGAGGCCGAGGAGGTCTTCATCGCCTCCCGACGGGCCGCAGCCGCGGCCTTCCCGGAACCGACCCCGGCGCCAGCAGGTCCACCGCCTGAACCAGACGTGCCAGATCCCGCCGACTCCGCGGAGGCGCCATTGGCCCTGGCGGCCTTGAGCCGCAGGTATTCCTCCACGCCTCCCGGCACGTGGCGCATCCGGCCGTCGAAGATCGCGTACTGCTGATCGGTCACCCGCTCGAGCAGGTACCGGTCGTGGGAGACCACGATCAGCGTGCCGGGCCAAGAGTCCAGCAGGTCCTCCATGGCGGCGAGCATGTCGATGTCGAGATCGTTGGTGGGCTCGTCGAGGATCATCACGTTGGGCTCAGACAGGAGCACGAGCAGCAGCTGCAGGCGTCGTCGTTGGCCGCCGGAGAGCTCGCCGACTCGTGCGGAGAGATGTGCGGTGGAGAAGCCGAGGCGTTCCAACAGCTGCGCCGGGGTGTGTTCCTTGCCGTCGATGACCACCTGGGTCTTCTCGCGGGCCAGCACCTCGCGGACCCGATCGCCCTCGATGTCGGCCAGCTGGGAGAACTGCTGATCCAGGGTGGCCAGGCGCACGGTCTTGCCGCGCTTGACCCGGCCCGTGTCGGGCTCGAGCTTGCCGGCGATCAGGTTGAGCAGCGTGGACTTGCCGGCGCCGTTGGCTCCGAGGATGCCGGTGCGCTCACCCGGACCGATCCGCCAGGTGACCTCGTTGAGGATCGGCTTGTCGCCGAAGCCGATGGAGACGTCGAGGACGTCGACCACGTCCTTGCCCAGCCGGGCGGTGGCCATCTTCTTCAGCTCCAGCGGGTTGCGCGGGGGAGGCACGTCGGCGATGAGCTCGTTGGCCGCCTCGATGCGGAACTTCGGCTTGGTGCTGCGGGCCGGGGCGCCGCGGCGCAGCCAGGCGAGCTCCTTCTTCATCAAGTTCTGCCGCTTGGCCTCCACGGTGGCCGCCTGCCGGTCACGTTCCACGCGCTGGAGCACATACGCCGCGTAGCCGCCGTCGAACGGCTCGACCATGCCGTCGTGGACCTCCCAGGTGGTGGTGCTGATCTCATCGAGGAACCAGCGATCGTGAGTGACCACCAGCAGCCCGCCCGAGCTGCGCGGCCAGCGCCGGTTCAAGTGGTTCGCCAGCCAGGAGATCCCCTCCACGTCGAGGTGGTTCGTGGGCTCATCCAGAGCGATGATGTCCCATTCGCCCACCAGCAGCTTCGCCAGCGCCACGCGGCGGCGCTGCCCGCCGGAGAGCTCGGAGATCTTCGACTCCCAGGGGATGTCGGTCACCAGCCCGGCGATCACGTCGCGGATCTTCGCATCCGAGGCCCACTCGTGGTCATCGGCGTCCCCGACGACCGAATAGCCCACGGTGTGCTCGTCATCGAGGTCGTCCGACTGATCCAGCACGCCGAACTGCACGCCCTTGCGCCGGGTGACCTGCCCCGAGTCGGGTTCAAGCCGACCGGTGAGCATGGCCAGCAGCGAAGACTTGCCGTCGCCGTTGCGACCGACGACGCCGACGCGGTCGCCCTCGTTGATGCCGATCGTCACCGAGTCGAACACGGTGCGAGTAGGGAATTCCAGGTGTAGGGCTTCGGCCCCGAGAAGATGTGCCACCTATCCAGGGTAATGCCACCGTCAGTCCGCGGTTTCATCTCGCGAGTCCGCGCATGCGAAGATGGACCAGCGCTTGGCCGGAGATGAGGGTGTTCGCAGCGCCGAGCACCGTCGGACCGCCGTCGCACTCCGCCTTGGTGTAATGGCAGCACGCCAGCCTTTGGAGCTGTGCAGTCTAGGTTCGAATCCTAGAGGCGGAACGGCAATCTAGATCGCCGGACCTCTCTACACTGAGGAGTCCCATCGAAACGCGCCGAGGAGCAGCCTTCGTGACCAACGCCCAGTCCACCCAGCCCACCGCAGTGATCGTGCTCGCGGCAGGAGCCGGGACCCGGATGAAGTCCAGCACCCCGAAGATCATGCACCCGATCGGCGGCGTCTCGATGATCGGTCACGCGCTGACCGCGGCGATGGGCCTGGCCCCGCACCAGCTGGTCGCTGTGGTGCGGCACCAGCGCGAGAAGGTGGCCGAGCACATCGCTCACCTCGAGCCGCGCGCCGTCATCGCCGATCAGGACGAGGTCCCCGGCACCGGACGCGCCGTGGCCTGCGGCCTGGACGCGCTCACCGCCGCAGGAGCGCCTGCCGAGACCGGCACCGTGGTGGTCACCTACGGCGATGTGCCGCTGCTGCAGACGCAGATGCTCGCCGAGCTCGTCGAGACCCATGAGCGCGACGGCAATGCCGTCACCGTGCTCTCCGCCGTGCTCGACGATGCCGCGGGCTACGGCCGGATCCTGCGCAGCCAGGAAGACCCGCAGGACGTGCTCGGGATCGTGGAGCACAAGGACGCCACTGCAGAGCAGCGCAGCATCACCGAGATCAACTCCGGGATCTACGCCTTCGACGCCGCCGTGCTGACCCGCGCGCTGGCCCAGGTCACCACCGACAACGCCCAGGGTGAGATGTACCTCACCGACGTGCTCTCCATTGCCCGCGCCGAGGGCGGCAGAGTCTCCGCCGTGGTCACCGAGGACCGTTGGCAGGTCGAGGGCGCCAATGATCGGGTCCAGCTGCAGGCCCTCGGCGCCGAGATGAACCGGCGCATCGTGGAGCGCGCCATGCGCGCCGGGACCACGGTGGTCGACCCGGCCAGCACCTGGATCGACGCCACCGTCACCTTGGAGCAGGACACCACGATCCTCCCCGGCACCCAGCTCCACGGCGCCACGCACATCGGCCGCCACGCCGTCGTCGGCCCGGACACCACGCTCACCGATGTGATCGTCGGAGAGGCCGCGACGCTGACCCGAGTCCACGGCTCCGGAGCCCAGATCGGGGCCGGCGCCAGCGTCGGGCCGTTCACCTATCTGCGGCCGGGCACCGTGCTGGGCCAGGACGGCAAGATCGGCGCCTTCTACGAGACCAAGAACGTGAGCATCGGGCGCGGCAGCAAGCTGTCCCACCTGGGCTACGCCGGAGACGCCACCATCGGCGAGTTCACCAACATCGGCTGCGGCAACATCACCGCGAACTACGACGGCGAGAACAAGCACCGCACGCAGATCGGCTCCCACGTGCGCACCAGTTCCAACACCGTCTTCGTCGCCCCGGTCTCGGTGGGCGACGGCGCCTACACCGGCGCTGGCGCCGTGGTGCGCAAGGACGTCCCCGCCGGAGCGCTGGCGCTCTCCATCGCCCCGCAGCGCAACGCCGAGGGCTGGGTCCAGGCCAAGCGGCCCGGATCCGCGGCGGCCGACGCCGCCCAGGCCGTCCGGCCTGACGCCGTCTGACGACCACCTGAACCAACCACCCACCAGCAACGCCGGCGAGAGGCAACAACACTCATGGACGAAATCAGGCTGAACGGGGAGAAGACCCTTGTGCTGGCTTCCGGGCGCGCACATCCGGAGCTTGCCGAAGAGATCGCGAAGGAGCTCGGCACCGAGCTGCTGCCGATCAGCGCCTATGACTTCGCCAATGGAGAGATCTATGTCCGGTCCTCCGAGTCGGTGCGCGGCAAGGACATCTTCCTGCTGCAGTCCCACCCGGCTCCGATGAACAACTGGCTGATGGAACAGCTCATCATGGTCGACTCCATGAAGCGGGCTTCGGCCAAGCGGATCACCGTGGTCTCGCCCTTCTACCCCTATGCCCGTCAGGACAAGAAGGGGCGCGGCCGCGAGCCGATCTCGGCGCGCCTGGTCGCAGACCTCTATAAGGCCGCCGGCGCCGACCGGATCATGAGCGTGGACCTGCACACCGCCCAGATCCAGGGCTTCTTCAACGGCCCGGTGGACCACCTCTTCGCGGTCCCGCTGCTGGCCGAGCACATCCGTGGCCGGGTCGCCGACGACGACGTCACCGTGGTCTCCCCGGACACCGGCCGGGTCCGCGTGGCTGAGCAGTGGGCCGAGCGCCTCGGCGGAGCACCGCTGGCCTTCGTGCACAAGACCCGCGACGTCACCCAGCCGAACAAGGCAGTGTCGAAGCAGGTCGTGGGTCAGGTCGAGGGCCGCACCTGCGTGCTCATCGACGACATGATCGACACCGGCGGCACCATCTCCGGTGCCGTGCAGGTCCTCAAGGACGCCGGCGCCAAGGATGTCATCATCGCGGCGACCCACGCGGTGTTCTCGGATCCGGCCGCCGAGCGGCTGGCCAACTGCGGGGCCCGGGAGATCGTGGTGACCAACACCCTGCCGATCCCCGAGGACAAGCGCTTCGAGACGCTCACCGTGCTCTCCATCGCGCCGATCCTGGCCCGGGCGATCAAGGAGGTCTTCACCGACGGTTCGGTGACCTCCCTCTTCGACGGCCACGCATAAGCACCAGCTGCACCCCACCATCCCGTTGAGGGGCGGATTCTCCGACTGTCTGAGGCCCTGGAAGGGGTCAGATGCCCGGAGAATCCGCCCCTCAGGGCGTGTGGGGGTGCGGGCGCAGGGTCACTCCTGCGCAGCCTTGGCCGCCTCCACGGAGGGGTCGCGCCACCGTCCGGAGCGCACTCCGCGGAAGTAGATGTGGCCCACCACGAGTGAGGCCACGAACAGCACTGCCATCGGGATCAGGACGATGTAGACGTTGCCGGTGGCGACCATGATCGGGATCGCCAATGCGGTGACCAGACCGCCGCCGAAGAAGGGCTCGAAGAACAGCTGCTTATAGCCGAAGGCCTCCAGGGCGGGGGACTCGTCGTACGGGTCGGCCACCCGCAGCAGCACCAGGCCTGTGGCCGTGACGCCCATCGACTGGCCGAAGTCTGCGATCCCGCGCTCCAGCCAGAACTCCGGGATGATCCGCGGGGTGAAGACCAGCAGGACCGTGGTGCAGAACAAGATTCCGGCGATCGAGAGGATCAGGAAGGTCTCCCAGAAGGCGGCGATGGCATCGAGCGAGATCGTCGCCAGTGCTGCGACGATCAGGATGTCCAGGGCGAGACCCTGGATGCGCTTCATCGTCTCGTGGTCCAGCAGGTTGGTGTTGTCGGTGCGATCCAAGATGACCTGGACGATCACTCCGCCGATCATCGCCAGTGGGAACAGCGGCACATACCCCAGCAGCGTGAGGCCCTCCTCGGAGAGCGGCGAACCCGGCTGACCCCACAGCTGATCCTCGACCCAGACGAGGCCTTCCAGGATGAGCCAGCCGATGATGATGGCGAGTCCGACGACGGCCACATGCAGCGTCAGCGGCTCGATCGAGCTGGGTCGCGATGTCATCCGCCCGGTGGAGACGTTCTCGTTGTCGCTGTAGAGCCCCCGCAGCTCGGCCTTCGACTGCTTGGAGACGTTCTTGATCACTCGTGTCCGGCCGGTGCGCACGCCCCAGTTGATGACGGAGATGCCGATGAGGATGCCGAAGACCAGGCCCACGGTGGCGATGGCCAGGGCGAGGTCGGTGGCCTCGGGAATGCCCATGTCTTCGAAGGCCGGCCGCATTCCGGCCGCCGTTCCGTGGCCTCCCTCGAAGGCGATCTCGAGCAGCGCACCGAAGACGGGATCGACCCCGAGCAGCGGAGAGAGCACCAGCAGTCCCAGCACGATGCCTATGACGTATTGGCCGGAGCCGTAGGCGACGCCGATGGAGAGCTGCGGGCCGACCAGCTTGGCCACTCTGACCGGGGACGGGATCCTTGATCCCAGGAAGAGGGTGGCGAAGACCACCGAGATCAACAGGCCAGGCAGTGTGGCCCAGACATCGTAGATTCCCGCGGTCAGAAGTCCGCCGTCCTCCAACCACGCCCAGCCGAGGGACTCGCCGAGCCGCCCGATGACCTGTGGGCCGATGATGAGTCCGATGAACCCGGCGATGATGGCGCTGGGCAGGAGCAGCTTCTGGATGAACGGCACTTTTACCCGGATGTACTTGCCTATCAGCATCACTGATGCCAACAGCACGATCGCGAACCCCACCACGTCTGGACTCATCGGATGCCCCTCTCCGAAATGGACCGCCGACGGCGGCCGCACATGTGAGGAGAAGCACATCACACTTCAGGCGCCGTTGCGAGAGCTGAGTGAGACGCGCCTCGACGAAGGCTGGGCTCGGCGGGTGGATAGGATCACTGCATGGATCAGGAGAGCCCATCTCAGCCCGCCGTCAATCGCAATGAGTTCGTCCGTTCGCTCTCCACCGGCCTGCGGGTCCTCGAGTCCTTCTCCGCCGTGGAGCCGAAGCTGACGCTCTCCGACGTTGCGCGGCGCGCCGATGTCAGCCGCGCGACCGCCCGCCGGATGCTGCTCACGCTGGTCCATGAGGGTTACGCCTATACCGACGGTCGGTTCTTCGAGCTGACCCCGAGGGTGCTCGGCCTTGGACAGGGCTACTGGTCAGGCCGCGGCTGGCATGAGCTGCTGCAGCCATCACTGGGTGAGCTCTCCGGGCAGCTGGCCGAATCCTGTTCGGCCGCACTGCTGGTCGGAGACGAGGTGATGTACGTCTGCCGTGTGCACACCCGCCGCATCATGCGGATCGACCTCGCGCTGGGCACCAAGCTGCCCGCCTTCGCCACGTCGATGGGGCGGGTGCTGCTCTCCGGCCTCGACGACGAGACGCTCGAGGAGCGTCTGCGCACCACTGAGCGGCGGGCCTTCACCGCACGCACCGTCACCGACCCCCACCGGCTGCGCGAGATCATCACTGCGGTCCGCACGGACGGTTACGCATTGGTGGACGAAGAGCTCGAAGAAGGGCTGCGCTCGGTGGCCGTCCCGGCCCGGGACGGCAGCGGAAGGATCGTGCTCTCGCTGAACACCTCGATCTCCGCCGGCAAGGAGTCCGCGCAGGAGTCCCTGGATCGCACACTGCCACATCTGCTGCACAGCGCGGCCGCGGTGGAGGATCTGATCCGGTCCCTGGGTGAGGATGTCGGTCGGCTCACCGTGCCCCAGGGCCTGTAGAGAACTCTCGTCACCTCTGGCGAAACCCTGCCGGCCAGACTATGATCGTCACACATAGCGCACACTTGTTTGCATAGCGAACATTTGGTGGTGCTCACGCGATCACAGGCAGGGAGCTCATATGCAGGACGTCTTCGTCTACCAGGGTCTGCGCACCCCCTTCGGCAAGATCGGCGGCGCCCTCTCCGGTCAGCGACCCGATGACCTCGCCGAACTGGTCATCTCAGCCCTCGTGGAGCAGGCCCCCGGGCTGAACCCGGAGAATGCCGGTGAGATCGTCGGAGAGGTGATCTTCGGCAACGCCAACGGCGCTGGCGAGGAGAACCGCAATGTCGCCCGGATGGCCTGGCTGCTGGCGAAGCTGCCCGTCACCGTTCCCGCCACCACGATCAACCGGCTCTGCGGATCCTCGCTGGATGCCGCGATCTCCGGCGCGCGGCAGATCGCGCTGGGGGAGACCGATGTGATCCTCGCCGGCGGCGTGGAATCCATGTCGCGGGCTCCCTGGGTGCTTCCCAAGACCGAGCGGCCCTTCCCGATGGCCAACCTCGAACTGGCCAACTCCACGCTGGGCTGGCGACTGATCAACGAGCGCATGCCCGAGGAATGGACCGTCTCGCTCGGTGAGGCCACCGAGCAGCTGCGCGAGAAGCACGGCATCGGCCGCGAACGGCAGGACGAATTCGCCGCCCGCTCCCATGAGCTCGCCGCCCGCGCCTGGAACGAGGGGCGATTCGCCGACCTCATCGTCAGCGTTCCGGGAGTGGATCTTCAGACCGACGAGACTATCCGCGCAGGTGCCACCACGGAGAAGCTCGCCGGGCTGCGCACCGTCTTCCGCTCCGAGAACGGCACTGTCACTGCGGGCAACGCCTCTCCGATGAACGACGGCGCCTCCGCCGTCTGGCTCGGCTCCGCCGCGGGTGGGGAGCAGCTGGGTCTTGCCCCGCAGGTGAGGATCGCTGGCTGGGCCGCTGCGGCGAATGAGCCGCAGTACTTCGGCTACGCCCCGGTGGAAGCCAGCAACAAGGCGCTCAAGCGTGCCGGAATCGGCTGGGGCGACGTCGGTGCGGTGGAGCTCAATGAGGCCTTCGCCGCCCAGTCCCTGGCCTGCCTGGACGCCTGGGACATCGACCCGGAGATCCTCAACGCGTGGGGCGGGGCGATCGCCATCGGCCATCCGCTGGGCGCCTCCGGCACCCGGGTGTTGGCCACGCTGGCCAAGCGCATGGAGCTCAGCGGCGAACGCTGGGGTGTGGCCACGCTGTGCATCGGCGTCGGGCAGGGCATCGCCGTCGTCCTGGAAAACGCAACCACACAGAACTGAGAGAAGAACCGATGACTGAATTTGTAGACACCGCCGCGGAGGCGGTGGCCAGTGTGAGCAACGGCGCCACGGTGCTGCTGGGAGGCTTCGGCAATGCCGGCCAGCCCATGGAACTGATCGACGCGCTGATGGAGTCCGGTGCGACCGACCTGACCGTGGTCAACAACAACGCCGGACAGGCTGATGCCGGGTTGGCCCTGCTCATCAAGGAACGCCGGGTGGCCAAGATCATCTGCTCGTTCCCGCGCCAGTCCGACTCCTGGCATTTCGACGAGGCCTATCGCGCCGGGGAGATCGAGCTGGAACTGGTCCCACAGGGCAACCTCGCCGAGCGCCTGCGCGCCGGGGGTGCGGGCATCGGCGGGTTCTTCACCCCCACCGGCTACGGCACCGAACTGGCCGCAGGCAAGGAGACCCGGGAGATCGAGGGCCGGCACTACGTGCTGGAGGCGCCGATCCGCGGCGACTTCGCCCTGATTAAGGCGTACGCCGCCGATCCGTACGGCAACCTGGTGTATCGCAAGACTGCCCGGAACTTCGGCCCGGTCATGGCCACGGCGGCCGCGCACACCATCGTGCAGGTCGACGAGGTCCTCGAAGAGGCCCTGGATCCGGAGGCGATCATCACTCCGAGCATCTACACGGACACCATCGTCGGGATCCCCACCGGCTCCGGCACGAAGCAGCGCGAGGAGCGCGAGGCTCTCGCCGCCGGACGTCGCAAGCCCTGCCTGGCCACCAAGACCGCGGCCGAGCTGGCCGCCGAGAAGTGAGGACGAGCATGAGCACCGAGACTTTCCGCACCACCGAGACCCCGCTGACCCAGGACGAGCTCGCCCACGCCATCGCCGAGGACATCGCCCCCGGGTCCTTCGTGAACCTGGGCATCGGCCAGCCGACGACGGTGTCCAACTACCTCTCCCCGGAGAAGCAGGTCACCCTGCACACCGAGAACGGCATGCTGGGCTTCGGCCCGAAGGCCCTCGGCGAGCAGGTCGATGAGGACCTCATCAACGCCGGCAAGATCCCGGTCACCGAGCTGCCCGGGGCGGCATACTTCCACCACGCCGATTCCTTCGCCATGATGCGCGGCGGCCACCTGGACGTCTGCGTGCTCGGCGCCTACCAGGTCTCCGCCTCCGGCGACCTGGCGAACTGGTCCACCGGCAAGCCTGGAGCCATCCCCGCCGTGGGCGGCGCGATGGACCTGGCCATCGGAGCCAAGGACACCTACGTGATGATGGACCTGTTCACCAAGAAGGGTGATCGGAAGCTGCTGCCCGAATGCACATTCCCGCTCACCGGGGTCGGCTGCGTCTCCCGCATCTACGCAGACATGGGCGTGTTCCTGCTGGACGGTTCGGGCATCGTCAAGGTCCGCGAGCTGCACGGCATCTCCCTCGAGGACCTGCGGGACAGGCACCCGGGCGTGGAGTTCGAGACGCTCTGACCCCGCCCCGTCGCGGAGAGGGCCCCCGGAACCGTCAGGTTCCGGGGGCCCTTGCGTTCTCGGGTACGACGCCGGCCCGGGCCGGCGTCTGCGCTAGACTGAGGGTATATCAGGCGCCCCGCCGGGGTGCCGCACCCAGGGACACGCGCAGAACGATGGAGCGCGGGTTTTCTATCCCGGGTGGACGTGAACTTCCTGTGTTGAGGCCGTGGCGCTGAGCGCCTGACAGTCGCGCCTCCACGGAACCCGTCGACGACTGACCATGAGGCCGTAGCGGGCCGGATGAGGTAACTATGTCCAAACAGCGAATTGCAATCATCGGAGCGGGACCTAGCGGCATGGCCGCCCTTCGGGCTTTCGACACGGCACAGCGGTCCGGTGCCCAGATCCCCGAGGTGATCTGCTACGAGAAGCAGGACGACTGGGGCGGGCAGTGGAACTACAACTGGCGCAGCGGGATCGACAAGTACGGGGAGCCGGTCCATTCCTCGATGTATCGCAACCTGTGGTCGAACGCGCCCAAGGAGGCGCTCGAGTTCGCTGAATACACCTTCGACGAGCACTTCGGGCGACCGGTCTCCTCCTACCCGCCGCGGGCGGCTCTGTGGGACTACATCGACGGGCGGGCTCGCATGTCCGACGTCAAGGACAAGGTCCAGCTCTCCACCGCCGTTCGCTGGGTGGAATACCACCGCGAGGAGGACACCTTCACGGTCACCGTGGAGAACCTGAAGTCCGGCACCACCTCGTCCTCCGAATTCGACCGGGTCATCGTGTCCACCGGGCACTTCTCCTTCCCCAACGTCCCGGACTTCAAGGGGATCGAGACCTTCACCGGCACCCTGCACCACGCGCATGACTTCCGCGGGGCAGAGAAGCTGGCCGACAAGCGCGTGCTGCTCATCGGGGCCTCCTACTCCGCCGAGGACATCGGCGTGCAGGCCTTCAAGATGGGTGCCCGTTCGGTCACCATGAGCTACCGCACCCGGGCCATGGGCCATGACTGGCCCGAAGGCATGGAGGAACTTCCGCTCATCGACCGGTTCGAGGGGGAGACTGCCTACTTCTCCAACGGCGAGTCCCGCGAATTTGATGCCGTGATCCTGTGCACCGGCTACCTGCACAAGTACCCCTTCCTGTCCACCGAACTGGCCCTGCGGTCCCAGAACAACGTCTACCCGGGCGGGCTGTACCGCGGAGTCGTGTGGCAGCGGAACCCGAAGATGTACTACCTGGGCGCCCAGGACCAATGGTTCACCTTCAACATGTTCGACGCGCAGGCCTGGTATGTCCGCGACCTCATCATGGGCCGGACGAAGCTGCCCCCGGCGGAGGAGCGGGCCGCCCACCTGAAGCAGTGGCGCCACCGCTTCCAGTCCCTGGAGGGGGACGCCGACGAGGTGCAGTTTCAGGCCGACTACATCCGAGACCTCATCGGGGCCACCGACTACCCGATGTTCGCGCTGGACGAGGTGGTCCAGGTGTTCCTGGACTGGAAGACCGACAAGAAGGCCAACATCCTGACCTACCGGGACAAGAACTACCGCTCGGTGATGACCGGAACCAAGGGGTCACAGCACCACACCACATGGTTGCAGGAGCTCGACGACTCCCTGGAGCGCTACCTGTCCACCCCGGCGCCCACCGAGGTGCCGAGCCTGGTCATCGCGGAACGCGATGCTGACACGGGGGCGGCAGCGGCCGCTCCCGTCGCCTGAGCTCCGTCGGCTTGAGCTCCATGGTCTGAGAGCTGGTCCTGTCCGCTCAAGGCTGGGCTGGGTGCGCGGCGGCGGTCGGATGAGTCGCCGCGCGCCCGGGACCGTGAGACCGGTGGTGACAGCTGGTATAGTTCTCAGCTGTGCCCAGGCGAGGGGGCGACATCTCCGGATCCGATCCGTGAGACGTCAGCCCCGTGATCGACGAGGCGAACTTGCAGGAGAACATCACCGCCGCTCACAGCGCGGAGAGCCTGGAATTCACTTGTCGTTGGTGCCTGGATCAATTCGAATCCAACCAACGAAGGACAACACCATGGCTGACAAGATCGTCATTCCCGCTACCAAGCGCACCGAGTTCGGCAAGGGCGCAGCCCGCAAGGCCCGCCGCGACGACCAGATCCCGGCAGTGGTCTACGGCCACGGCGAAGACCCCATCCACGTGGTGCTTCCCGGTCACCAGACCCACCTGGCAGTGCGTAACCCCAACGCACTGATCACACTGGACATCGAAGGCACCGAGCAGCTGGTGATCCCCAAGGCCATCCAGCGCGACATCATCAAGCGCTCGATCGACCACATGGATCTGCTGACCGTGCGTCGCGGCGAGAAGGTCGTCGTCGACGTCTACGTCGAGGTCACCGGCGAGCCCGCCGTCGGCTTCGAATGGATCCTGGACCAGGCCACCGTGTCCATCGAGGCCGAGGCCACCCACCTCCCCGAGCACGTGACCATCGACATCACCGACCGCAACGAGAACGCCCTGCCGGAGCACATCCAGCTGCCCAAGGGCGTGACGCTGGCGCTCTCCGACATGGAGTCCCCGATCGTCTCCATCCACGAGCCCACCGAGCAGGACCTGGGCGACGAGGCAGAGACCACCGAGGGTGAAGCTGCCGAGGGCGAGACCGCCGAGGGCGAGTCCGAGGGGAACGCAGAGGGCGAAGAGAGCTGAACACTCTGACGCTGCGACTCCACTAGGCTCGAGGCATGGCTTCAGAGACGTGGTTGATAGCGGGACTCGGCAACCCCGGGTCCCGCTATCGTCATACCCGGCACAACATCGGGCACATGGTGCTCGACGAGCTCCTCGACCGCATGGATGCGAAGTACACGCGCACCAAGGTCGGGGCCAAGGCCGTCGCGGCCCGGCTGGGCCCGGGAGGGCCGAAGGTGGTCTTCGCGATCTCGGAGGGCTACATGAACCTCTCCGGCAAGCCCGTGCGAGGGCTGATGGACTATTTCTCGGTCCCCACCGAAAACCTGATCGTGGTCCACGATGAGCTCGACCTGGACTTCGGTCGTGCCAAGCTCAAGCGCGGGGGGTCCGAAGGCGGGCACAACGGGCTGAAATCCATCACCACCCACCTGGGCGGGAATCGTGACTACCTGCGTGTGCGCGCCGGCGTGGGCAGGCCCCCCGGCCGCATGGACAGCGCGGACTACGTGTTGCAGAAGTTCAGCGCCGCCGAGCAGAAGGAGCTGGGCATCTTCATCTCCCGGCTGGCCGATGCGGTGGAGCTGCTGATCTCCGACGGGCTGCCAGCTGCCCAGAATGCGGTGCACTGAACCCCGTGCACTGAACCCCGTGCACTGAACGCTGTGCCCTGAACGCAGACACCGTCCGTCGCCGACGACGGCGGCCCGCCCGTGCTCGGGCAGCGCTACCGAGACTCTGCCGCACCCGCCAAGCTGAGCCAGGTCTGCACCACGGTGTCAGGTGTCAGAGAAATCGATTCGATGCCCTGATCAACCAGCCAGCGGGCGAGCTCCGGATGATCTGAGGGTCCCTGACCGCAGATCCCGATGTACTTGTTCTGCGTCCGGCACCTGTCGATGACCGTGGCCAGCATCGAGAGCACGGCGGGGTCTCGCTCGTCGAAGAGATGAGCCACCAGGTCCGAGTCCCGATCAACACCGAGCACCAGCTGGGTCAGATCATTGGACCCGATGGAGAACCCGTCGAAATGTTCCAGGAACGCATCGGCGAGAAGGACATTGCTGGGCAGTTCGCACATCATCATCACCTTCAGGCCTCGTGCCCCGCGGCGGAGCCCATGACTCGCCATGAGGTCGACGACGGTCTGGGCCTCCTCCACCGTCCTCACGAAGGGCACCATGATCGCCAGGTTCTCCAGACCCATCTCTTCGCGAACGAACCGCAGGGCCTCACACTCCATGGCGAAGCACTCCCGGAAGTCCGCGGAGATGTACCGCGAGGCACCTCGATAGCCCAGCATCGGATTCTCCTCCTGCGGCTCGAAGAGCTCCCCGCCCAGGAGGTTGGCGTATTCATTGGTCTTGAAATCGCTGAACCGCACAATGACCTGCTCCGGGGCGAAGCTGGCCGCGATGGTCGACACGCCCTCGGCCACCCGCCGCACGAAGTACTCCCTGGGCGACCCGTAGGCGCTGATCCGCTGGTCCACTGCGCTCCGCACTTCGTGCGGCAGGCTGTCACGCTCCAGGAGCGCACGCGGATGGATGCCGACCTGGTGGTTGATGATGAACTCCAGGCGGGCGAGCCCCACCCCGTGGTGCGGCAGCTGGGAGAACGAGAATGCCTGATCCGGGGAGGCCACATTCATCATGATCTTCACCGGGACGTCCGGCATCTCATCCAGATCGGTCACCTCCTCCTCGAACCTCAGCGTGCCGGCATAGACCATCCCGTTGTCGCCCTCGGCGCAGGAGATCGTCACCGCCTCGCCGTCGGCCAGGGCCTCTGTGGCGTCCCCCGTTCCCACCACGGCGGGCACACCCAGCTCCCTGGCGAGGATCGCCGCGTGACAGGTGCGACCCCCACGTTCGGTGACGATCGCCGAGGCACGCTTCATGATCGGCTCCCAGTCCGGGTCCGTGATCTCAGCCACCAGCACGTCGCCGGGCTGCAGCCGATCCATGTCCGCCGGCGAGCGAAGGACCCTCACCGGGCCGGTCCCGATCCGCTGCCCGATCGCTCTTCCCACAGTCAGCACGTCACCGCGCTCGCGGAGCACGAAGCGTCTCACCTGTCGCAGCTCCCGGTGGGACACCACCGTCTCCGGGCGGGCCTGCAGGATGTAGAGCCGTCCGTCGATTCCATCGAGCGCCCACTCGATGTCCATCGGTCGGCCGTAGTGGTCCTCGATCGCTACAGCACAGCGGCCCAGCTCGGTGACCTGCGCATCGGTGATCGAGAATCGTGCCCGCTCGGCAGGTGATACGTCCTCGAAGATGGTGCTGCTGTGAAGTCCGCGGCCCGCGGCGTACCGCATCGCGGTGGCCTTCTCGCCGAGCGCCCTGCTCAAGATGGCTTCATGTCCCTGCTGCAGCGCGGGCTTATGGACGTAGAACTCATCAGGGTTCACCGCCCCCTGGACCACGGCTTCACCCAGACCGTAGGCGCTCGTGATGAACACCGCCCGATCGAAGCCCGTCTCCGTGTCCACCGTGAACATCACGCCGGATGCTCCGATGTCGGAACGGACCATGCGCTGCACGCCCGCCGAGAGCGCGACCTTGTGGTGGGCGAAACCATGGTGCACGCGGTAGGCGATCGCCCGGTCGTTGTAGAGCGAGGCAAAGACGCTGTGCACTGCAGCGAGCACGTTCTCGACCCCGCCGATGTTCAGGAACGTCTCCTGCTGGCCTGCGAACGAGGCGTCCGGCAGGTCCTCGGCCGTTGCGCTGGAACGGATCGCCCACGTCACCGCCTCAGGGTCTGGGTCCTCTGCGATCAGCCTCGCGTGCGCTTCGCGCAGGTCTCGTGTGAGCTCCTCGGCCAGGGGCTGATCCTGGATCCATGAACGGATCTGCGCGCCGACCCGGGAGAGCTCCACGACATCGTCGATGTCCAGTGGCTCGAGGGCCGCCCGGATCCTGTGGTCGAGTCCGTTCGCAGCGAGGAACACGCGGTAGGCATCCGCAGTCGTCGCGAAACCGCCCGGTACACGCACTCCTGCCTCGGAGAGGCGGGCCACCATCTCGCCCAGCGAGGCGTTCTTCCCGCCCACGGCTGCGATATCGGCTAGCGAGATGTCGTCGAACCACAAGATGTTGCTCATCAGTGTCTCCTCAGGGACTGCTTGGCGCTGCGGCGGGACGAAGATGCATCGTCTGCAGGATCGCTGCCGCAATCTCTTCCACGCTTCTGGCCGCCGTGTTCAGGCTCGGGATCGAGTGCCGTCGGTACAGGGATTCCGCCCAACGCAGCTCTTGGCGGCAGCGGAACAGGCTTGCATAGGCCCCGCCTGGACGGCGTTCCTGGCGTATCTGGCTCAGCCGCTGCGCAGTGCTGGTCAGCCCGAAACACCGAACCCGATACGGCTCCACCGCCCGGGGCAGCTCCAGTGCCGGGTAGTCCTCCTCCGTCAAGGGGTAGTTGGCGACCCGCAGACCGTGCTGGAGGGCCAGGTACAGCGCGGTGGGAGTCTTCCCGCAGCGAGATGGAGCGATGATGATGAGATCGGCGCCGACCAGAGAGCTCGCGCCCGCTGCATCGTCGTGCGTCAATGTGTACTCCACCGCGCGCATGCGGGAGCTGTACTGGTCCAGGTTCCCGATGCTGTGATGCGGGGCCACCTCAGCAGCGCCCTTGACGCCCAGGAGCTTCTCGAGCGCGGTGAGATGTCCCTTGATGAGATCCACCACGGCGAACGGGCCTGCGCTCAGTTCGGCGCTGACCTCCGCGGCGCGAACGGTCACGAGCAGCAGGGTGGCAGGTCCCGCGGTGCGCGCCGCACTCAGCACCTGTTGTGCGATCGGCGGGGAATCGACGAAGGGGAAGGTTCTGCGGACGAATCGGATGCCGGGGAAGTGCGCCAGGAGCGCGTTGCCGAGGGTCTCGGCGGTGACGCCGGTGTTGTCAGAGATGAAGAACACCGGCACGGGTGCTCCGACGGCGCCGGTCATGGGTTGGCCGCCCTACCGTGCACCTGAGCGAACCGGTGCCTGGTGCACGATCGTCATAGCCGGTCCTTCAGTCGAGGCCTGATCGGGTGGCGTCGTTCAAGGAGATGTCCCAGGCCTGGGGGTGGGCGACGATGAAGCGTCGACCCGTGACGACCTCCGGCGTGATCCGGACGAAATGGTCTTTCTCCCCCGATTCCCAGGGGAACAGTCGGCGCGAAGAGCTGCTGAGAGAGTCGTCCGTCTGCTCGACCTCCGCCGCCGTGCCCTTGACGATCACACTCCAGGCGACATTGGTGCGCGGATCCACACCGTCCGTCTCGAAGGCCACGGGACTGGAGCCCAGCGCGGCCGTCCGTTTCGTGCCGGGCCCGGTGCGGAAGACTATGGTCCGCTGATCCACCAGGTAGGTGACCGGGAACAGCTCTGGATGATCACCGGTCCAGACGGCGAGTCTGCCGAGCGAGACGCTGCGCAGCAGCTCCCAGCACTCGCGGCTCTCGAGGACCTCTGTCCTGGGTGTCGAGGGTGTCTTCTGCATGGCGGCGAGCCTACTCCGGCTCCACCGCGGAAGCCAGAGTCTGAAGCGAAGGCGATGCCGCTCACGTCCGCCGCCTCGGCGACTGCTGGCCGCGCCGGTTCACCGTCGCAGCGCTGCGGAGCTGAACGGGGTTCTCTTTCCCGAGGAAAGACATAGAATGGAATTTAGTTCTTGATGTAAGGAGGGTTATGGATGCCGATGAACTTCGGGTGACCTACCTTCCGAAGCTTGAAGTCAATGGTGCGGTGGGGGATTCCATCGCGCGCACTATCCGGGTCCTCAGCTCCCAGCGCAGACTGCAGACCCTGCTCGACGCCAGCAACGTCGTGGCCAGCGATCTGGACCTGGAACATGTTCTGCGGCGCATCGCCGAGGAGGCCAGGACCGTCGCGGACGCCGAGTACGCCGCACTGGGCGTCATCGCCGCTGATGGCTCCCTCGAGCGGTTCATCCACGTCGGGATGGCGC
>NZ_JAJOYV010000012.1:0-37780 GCF_022565855.1 Nesterenkonia sp. AY15
GGGTCATCCCGGAATCGAGCAGCTCCAACGCGGATGCCTTGAACTCTTCGGAGTAGATCTTCGGCATGGGACTATCCTCTCTGCTTTCATAGCAGTCAAGAAGTCAACGGAACCGTCAGCAGACCCCAACGGTCGTCTAGCCCAACAGGTCATCATCGAACCCGGCCAGCACGGCGAGCTCGGCGACCTGTTCATCCGAGACAGCGATCAAGCGCAATGCGGCAGGCATCGTGCGGGCGGTTTCGGCGAGGATGAACGCGTCCCGGGCATCGGTCTTGGCTGATCCGGCGTGCAGATCCGCCATCCGGCGCATAGTGAGCCCGGGCAGACAGGCGATCTCGATCGCAGGTATGGCTTTGGCTACCGCCAGGAGCAGAGCCCCGATCGTGCCCGACTGATCTAGCACTACCAGCGCTGCGCCGTGTTCCCCGGTCAGGGCTGTGAAGAGCTCCCCGAGTCGGGTCTCGTCCTTGGGCAAAGGTTTGTCATGGACCTTTTCCCCGTCGTGGGGGGTCTGCTGGCGGTGGCGTGGTGTTCTGACTTGCCCACGTCGAGGCCGATGAATAGCGCGAAGTCTTGATGTTCCCAGGCCACGAGTTTCTCCGTCACTCTTTCGAAGCTGGCCACCATCGCTCACACGACGCCTGCGGCAGTCAGTCATCCAGTCCGAACCCAGCACTATCCAGGGCAGTCGGTGAGCGGGTCATGCTTGGCGTCCACGTTAGAAAACAAGCACTCAACGCCGTCATCCCGCGTTGGAGCGTCGTGCGTCTGACTTGTCTTAAATAGGACAGCGGCCGGCACTGGGGAGCCTGCAGCTTCGTAGTGTTGATGGTGACGCTCAGCATTGGTCCGCGTGCCTCTTGCCGCCCCAGGAATGGGATTGGCTCACTGATTGGGTGCCTGGCTGACCGTGATCGGCCCTGGGTGTGGTTCGACAGAGGCGTGTTGGTGATTCAAAGTCAGAGTGCCCACCGAGGGAGCTTCATATCCCTACGAGTGGAAGCAGCTCATCATGATGTCATCGGAGTCGATCCCCACAAATCATCACTGACCGCCGCAGCCCTGGAAACCGATGAAACGACCAGCGCCACCCGTCGTTTTGCTCTGAACAAGGGAACGGGCCCTGCCGTTCTGGCGTGGGCGGCACGGTTCGAGGATGTCCTCTTCGCTGTGGAAGGTGCCCAGGGCCTCGGACGAGGTATCTCGCAGTTCCTTCTGAGTCAGGGCCATGACGTCCTCGATGTGCCCTCCACGTTGTCAATGAAGGCCCGAGTCCTGCACGCCGGCGGCGGCCGCAAGACCGACGCCGCTGATGCACGAGCCGTGGGCTGGGTCGCTCAACATCACGAAGGTCTACGGTCGGTGGCGACTGAGGACCACGCCGAGATTCTTGACCTGCTGACCCGCCAACGAGACGGGCTCCAAGGTGAACGCACCCGAGCGTTGAATCGCCTCCACGACCTGTTCCGGGACCTGATTCCTGGTGGAGTGCCGCGAGGTCTGACGCTGACAAGGGGCCGAGCTGCACTGAGGGGCCTGCGGCCCGCGACTGCGATAGGTCAGACTCGTCGGGATCTGGCGCGCGATCTGATCGGTGAGGTGGCCCGGCTGGAGAAGCTCACGGATGACTACGAGCGCCGCATCGCTGAGGAACTGCAGGCATCGGGCACCTCACTGATGGGGCTCCAGTGCATCAGCACGATCATGGCTGGCAAGATCTTAGGCGAGGTCGGCGATGTGCGTCGGTTCCGCTCGGCCGGCCACTTCGCCAGCTATACCGGAGCGGCTCCCTTAGATACCTCCAGTGGAGACAACCTGAGGCAGCGGTTGAATCCTGGTGGCAATCGTCGGTTGAACTCGGTGCTTCACGTTATGGCGGTGTGCCAGATCCAGCATGGAGGTCTCGGCCGCGACTACTACCTGAAGAAACTGGCGGAGGGTAAGACCCCGCGAAAAGCTCGGAGGGCCCTCAAGCGTAGGCTGAGCAATGTCATCTACCGCAAGATTCTCAAGGACCTCAGCACAGGCGCATCGGCCAACTCTTGACACAGAGGCCCTATCACCGATCCATGCTCCGCCGCGATCAGTCTCTGGGTGACACCCCCGGATCATGGGGTGACTGGGGGCAAACGATCGTGCCCATAGACCGGACCGGCCAACACCACTCATTCTGCCAGCCGATCCCAGACCAGCCAGATCAAGTCTCACAGCTAACGGGAGTGAGATCCCGGAACCGCGAGGTTGTTAGCCCATTCAACGGCCACAAAAAAATGGCGCAGCCCCATCACCAGCAGCGAGCGAAAGATCGCCGGCAAGTACTGTCACAACATCCGATTGTCTGGTGCTCAACACATCAGCGAGCGGACAGGCTCCGTGCCAGGTGGCGATCCTCCGTGCAAGTGATGGCGCCTAGTGGGGCTTGTTCGTTGCAGTTTCTCGGACGCAGACGCTGATTGGCCGGCCCCTGGTGCGGATGGGTCGCGTAGGCAATCGCGTCCCGTGAATAACAGCCCGATCATCAATTCGCCGGCGAACAGTGGCAGGTACCTCGCACCCTTCGAGACCCAGTCGTTGATGCAATTGCTGCGTAGGAGGACAGGTTGCCCGCGGTTTTTTTTCACGCTGTCCGGAGAGTTCCTGGGGTCCGTGGTTGCGGTCCTGCCTCCGATTTCGGGTATTGAGATCAAGGCTCGGAGTCGATAGAGCTTCGACTTCCGTCAGAACTCCGGTGCACTGCCGTGCCAGGCCCTGCAACTTCTGCCAAGGATCGACACAATCGTCGCAACTGATTCGGTCTCGCCTCTTTAGTGGATCTCCACGCGAATGGCCACAACAGCGTGCGCACCATTGCCCTATCAAACCTATGGACCAGCAGCACGCTCATTTAGGGGTACATGAGAGACTCGACCCCCATCCCTGACAAGCCCATCCATCGGGCCCGCCTCTGGCTGTTCGTTGGTGCCCCGCAGGGGTGAGGCCGTGATCCGGTTGGCCTCCGACGTTCAACTCGCTGGCAAGCCGCACTGGCCGGGATTCAACCCCGCAGGGACCTGCAACCTCAGTATGTGAGTGAATCGACAATGTGTGGACACGTATGTGGCAGTCGGTCGACCGGGTCGCCTTTTTTGTGAACTATAGTCGTCCTCAAGGAGTTGACGGACAGAGATTCCCGTCTACATCGGGATGCGGAACAACGAAGGTAGGACACCATCGAAATCAAGACATTTCACGCAAAGATGAAAAGTAAAATAATCCACAAGTTAAGGCTCGATAAAAAGCTCAAACACTGGGACGACGAGAGCTATCTGAGGCTTCTTTACCGACTTCGCGTAGGTGGACGACTAAACCTAGATCATCCAATAACATATAACGAAAAACTCCAGTGGCTTAAACTTAACTATCACGATCAATCACAATCATTTCTTGTGGACAAGTATGAAGTGAAGGAACGGGTTGCGAGCCAGATTGGCCGCGAGCATGTCATACCAACATTGGGTGTCTATGACGCCGTAGAAGAAATTGACTTCGAAGCTCTCCCTGAATCCTTCGTCCTGAAGGCGACTCATGATTCGGGTGGGGTGGTGTTGGTTCCGAATAAGAGCGTGCTCGACACCAACAAGGCCAAGACGAAGCTTCGACGGTCGCTGGGGCGTAGCTATTTCTACGCGGGGCGGGAGCCGCAGTATCGTGACCTTCGTCCCCGGATCATCGCCGAGCCGTTCATCGTGGACGCTACCGAGGCTCAATTGCGCGACTACAAGTTCTTCTGTTTCGACGGCGAAGTGAAGGCCCTTCTTGTAATCTCAGATCGAGCGTCGGGGAAAGTCAAGAACGATTTTTTTAATGCGAACTACGAACGGATGGACTTTTGGCAACCAGACCCGAGCTCCACCGTAGCTCCCGACAAACCCAAGCGCTTCTACGAAATGCTGGACATAGCCAGAAAGTTATCCCAGGGCCACCCGCACGTGCGGGTGGACCTGTATGAGGCAAACGACCGAGTGTATTTTGGTGAGATGACCTTCTACCCGCTGGGCGGCTTTCTGAACTTCAACCCGCGACAGTGGGGAAAGATCTGGGGCGACTGGCTAAACTTGCCGGAGCCTATGCCGAATCGCTGACATCTATACAAGTCTCGAGCATGCACGCAACTTGCCTACGAGCCGACAACCATCCCGCTCGAAAATGTTGGCTAGAGGTCCGCGTCCTGCGTGTGCTGGCGGACTGGGCCACCGATGAGGAATCCCATGCCGAGGCCCGCGACGGCAGGGAAGGAACTTCGGATATGGTCGTCCTTGACACGCATGCGACGCCATTGGTGTCCGGGATCGGAACACTTGCGATGATGCGACGCTTAGACTGCAAGACTAATCAGAGGTCAGTTGGTCGACACCGTCACTAGCTTCTGAATCCCAAGACGCTTGCTAAATAAATCTTCTCCCGAGAATCGGCCGGATTAGCCCGGAGTCCTCTCCGATTGACTGCTCTGCGAACGAGAAGCCCGGTCATAGTTAGCAACGCCGCTGAACGGTGAGTGACTTCAGCGGTCACGGCACATTCCGAAATGGGCCTCCCACAAAATCGCATGCATCCTAAATAGGTTCCCGTGCTCCCGTGCGCTTCGACCAAGCGCGCACGCGACGACTTACGCTGGATTCGCTATGCAGGATCAAGCGATAAGCTGCAACTGGATTGGTTCCAAGATAGCGTGCCAGCAGTCGCTTAGGGTCCTTAGAGGTTCTGAATAACCATTCCAGGCTCGTGGCCTGCATCCACTTAGGGGCTCGGGGTGCGTCACCAGTAAGGAACGAGTACAGCCCTCCGCAAGTCTTTATCCACGTGACACCGGCCAGAAGTTCACGGTTCATGACGCTCCAGTGCTCCTGCCGGGGCTTCCCAAGACCGACCCACAAGACATCTGCACCACTGGCGCGGATGTCGGCACAGACAGCCGCCGAGTCTTCATCCTCGAAGTACCCGTGATGAGCGCCGGCAATCATCAAATTGGGATACTGACGCCGTACGGCCGCTACTACCCTTGAGTTTTGTGTCTCGGTGCCACCGAGCATGTAGAAACTGAGCCGCGCGTCGGTGGCCGCTTCCGCAGCATCGTGGAAGAAATCAGTGGTGGAGACTCTCTCCGGTAGAACAGTCTTCGTCAAGCGCGAAGCCAACACCACAGGCATCCCGTCGGCGTGAATCCAGTCAGCTTCCATCATGGTTGTGCGAAACTGCTCATCCTTCCCAGCCAGTGCGAGGCCCTGTCCATTGGAGGAGAAAACCAACTTAGGAGGGACCTGTCCCCCTGATTCATGGTTCACCGCCGCGTCTCTCACCATCAGCTGAGCGAGTTGGCGGCGGGTGGTCTGTACCGTGGGCAGGCCGCCGAGCACAACAGTCCGCGGCTCGAGATCAGGCCCCAAGGATATTCGCTTCCAAACTCCTTGAGGCATCTTGAGACCCCCTATAACGACTGTGCCAATCGACGAACGCTGAAATGCCGTCTTCAAGACGTGTTCCAGGTCGGAAACCGGTAAGGCTTTCCAGCAAGCGATAGTCTGCGAACGTCTCGGGAACGTCGCCATTCGGACGCGCTTTGAATATCTTCTGCGCCGTGGTTCCCATTACATCTTCAAGGATCTCGATGAACTTGCGGAGTTCAATAGGGCGTCCGCCGGAGATGTTCACGGTCCGCCAGGGTGCAACGGGCGAGATTGAGTCGCCTGAAGCGCTCAGGGCATACTCACCTGCACGCGGAGAAACGGTGGCCAACCTGGAGATCGCCTCTACCAGATCGTCAATGTACGTGAAGTCACGTTTCATCAGTCCATCTCCGTAGACCTCGATGGGCTGCCCAGAAGTAATCAAGTCGGCGAACTTGAAGAGTGCCATATCCGGACGGCCCCAAGGTCCGTAAACCGTGAAGAAGCGAAAGCACGTGATCGGCAGATCATATAGGTGTGAGTACGAATGACTCATGTCTTCCGTGGCTTTTTTCGTGGCCCCATAGAAAGACATAGGGAAGTCAGTGCGATCGACTTCGGCGTAAGGTTGCACTGCATTTCCGCCATAAACGGATGATGAGGACGCGACTAGGGTGTGACGCGGTTGAAGCTCTCTGACTAACTCCAGAACGTTGAACGTGCCAATAAGGTTCGATGAAACATACTCGCGTGGTGCTTCTAGCGCGTAACGCACACCGGCTTGGGCAGCCAAGTGTAGAACAATGTCTGGCGCAAAATCACCGAGTTCCCTCATAAGGTCTTCATAGTCCACCAAGTCTACTTTGGCAAACGAAAACCGGTCGAACATGTCCAGCTCGGACTTTCTCATTAGCTTAAGATTCTTGTCATAATAATCACTCAGGTTGTCGACTCCAAAGACCTCGTGACCCTCTTCAAGGAATCTCTTGGAAACATGAAATCCGACGAAACCGGCCGCGCCGGTGACTAGTACTCGCACTCTTGACTTCCATCCTGTAGCAATAAGTTCTTCAACTTGACAATAAATCACACCTTATCGCATTAATACGCCCCGGCGCCACGAAAAACCGCTCTTCCTGTTCGCCATAAGATGGCGAAGTCGACTGTAAGTGACCAATTCTCCACGTAGTAGAGATCAAGGCGCACGGCCTCGTCCCACGGAAGGTCTGATCTCCCGCTCACCTGCCAAAGCCCGGTGATCCCTGGTTTGACCAAGAACCGGCGGTGGACGTGATGCTCGTACTGCGCAACTTCCCGCGCAAGTGATGGCCTGGGACCAACCAGTGACATGCTGCCCATCAGGACATTGAACACCTGGGGCAATTCATCAATGCTGTAGCGGCGGATGAAACGGCCAACGTTCGTAATCCGGGGGTCGTCTTTCATTTTGAACAGGACATTCCCCGGGTCCATTCGATCCGCCGCATCCAGCTGAGCCAGGAGCTGCTCTGCATCATTGCGCATCGACCGGAATTTCCACATCCGGAACTCTTCTCCATCTAGGCCAACCCGCTGTTGCTTGAAGAACACAGGCCCGGCGGAGGTTGCTTTGACCATGATCGCCACCACGGCCATCGGCAGAGCCAGGAGAACGATGATCAGCAGAGATCCGACAACGTCAAAGGATCGTTTCATCGCTGCCCGTAGACCCGTGTAGCGCGGTGTTTCCACATGCATGAGCGGCAGACCTGCCACGGGGCGACTATGAATTCGGGGACCACTGACATCGGTAAGGCTGGGTGCCATCACGAGGGAGTATTCGCCCTTCTCAAGCTCCCAGCTGAGCTCCCTAACTCTCTGCGGGTCCAGGTGGTCGGCGCCTGTAATAATCGCCGTGTCAGCTCGGATAGATTCCATGGCCTCGCGGACACCGTCGAAATCACTGATGACCGGGACATTGCCAATGGCGAGCACGCCACTATCTTTAGGGTTTTGTGCGAGAGCGGCCCCAACCACGTTGTAACCGGCCCAGGGCTGCTTCGCCAATTCATCCGCGATGTGGCGGATCGACGAGCGTGACCCGACCAGCACAACCTGGTTTGAGTAGTCCCCCCGGGTGCGGTGTTTCTTCAGCCACTGGCGCCAGGCCAGTCGAGCGAACAGCAACCCCGCTATGCCTATTGCGAAGGTAAGGAGGAGGTAGCCGCGAGCGACATCGAGTTTGAGAAGAAACATGATGGTGGCGACCGCGGCGAACAAACCGATTCCGCTGTCCGTGATCTTGCGATACTCGGTGTGGCCTACTCCCATCACTCGAGAGTCAACACTTCCCACCGAAACGAGAACGACCATCCAGAGAATGAGTATCGCGCCGGAAACGATCCCATAACTGACCTCCCCGCCATACTCGTTTCCCGAGCTTGCGGGAAAGCCGAAGTTTGCCGTGTCGTCGAAGCCAAGCCAGAACAGTTGAATGGTGCCGATGACGAGCGCAAGGACAATGAAGTCAGTAGTGAGCAGACGCGCTGCATACCGCTTCTGCCACACTCGACGGGGCAAGTGGCCCTCGGTCACAGTCTGAATGCCGGTGTGGGTGACGTGCATGTCCGGAGCCTCTGTGGCGCTCATCAATTGAAACTCCTTCGAAGGTCTCGGGGATCGACCGCCGCGACCCATCGCCCATCGAAGCCGCTGAGCGCCACAACAGCGCTCACACCGGGCTGAGACCACTCGGTGCTGTCAGGCGGAACATTCCATACCGATCCGTTACGGGAGACCACGGAGGCGACACCTCCGGTGGCCGCCACCCGAGTCATCGCGTCACAGGGCCCCGCGATTGTCTCGCCACCCCAGATCATCCCGGATGGATCATGGGGGTCCCCAAGGCCCGAGTTAGCCACCACTTGGTCGTCTTGAGACCAGGTAGTTGCAGTGTCAAAAGAGCTGGCCTCCCGTGGTTCAGAGTCAGCTCCCGAGACGATCACAGACTGGACGGTTGTGTACTCAGACCCTGACTCCCAGTGTCGGCGTCCCGAACCCTCGTCGGAGGAGTATGCCGCACCCCAAGTCTCATCTCCGTCGATGGTGAGCTCGAGAGATCCACGTTCATCACAGACGCCCCCTTCAGAACGCGAGGCCACGGTGTCACTTGCGACTGATAGAAGGCGTGGCGCGTTCTGCATTGCGGCGGCGTTGGGGTTAGGTCCGACATCTTCGGAGGCATCCACAGCACGCCTGCAACCGTGGGTTCCCGTCGTGCCGCTCACGCGCTGACTCGCTGGGCCAGGCTCACCGCGGCTCGCTGGGTGCGATCGAGCGCTTCGACGATCTGGCGCGCTGATTCCGCGTAGGTCTCCTCCGAGCGTCGGTATGGGTCAACCACGTCAGCTGGAGCCCCACCCTCTAGGGTTAGGAAGCCCCGGCGCGCTGATGCCCACTTCACTGCGCTTCGGAGTTTGTCCGCTGCGTCCAAAGAGGAGAACTCCACCGTCGGCGGCAGGGAATTCTGCTCCGCGCTCTCCAGTAGCGCCGCGAACTCGGTGAGCATAAAGGTATTCCGTGACGCGCGAGGCAGCAGTCGCACCGCCGCGCTCCGATGCTTGGCCGCCATTGCTAGGACGAGATCTGCTGCTCTCACGTGTTCGGCCGTCAGCTGGCGCGCCACGTGGTCCGCGGGAGCCCCACCATGGCGCGCGGAAAGCGCCGCGGCCTCTGCGGGCATACCGGACCCGACCAAGGCTCCTGTTCCGGCGCTCTCCACCACAATCACCGATTCAAGCTCCGGGAAGCTCTCGGCAACCGTGGCGCGGATAAGCTGCTCGGCCTGGGCGGAGCGGCAGATGTTTCCTGTGCAGACCACGAGGATGCGGAAGGGGTCCGACATCGCTCAGGCCTTTCCATCTTCTTCATAGGTATACGCGTAGCCATAGAGGCCATAGCCGTAGGCGTCAGGGCCTTTGGTGGGGAGCATGGTGGGAACAACGCCGAAGAGTTTGGCTCCGACGCTCTCCAGGGAGCTGATGGATCTGGTGAACCGCTGACGGGTGGTCTTTCCGGCAGCGACCACCATGATGGCGCCGGTTGCACGGGTGGCGAGCACTGCAGCGTCTGTGACGGCAAGCGGAGGCGCATCAATCAGCACGACGTCGAACTGGTCCTCCACGAAACGCAGCAGCGCGTCCATGCTGGGCGAACCGAGAAGTTCACTGGGGTTCGGAGGGATGTCTCCGGCGGGAAGCACCGCAAGGTCATGGGGACCCCAGTACTGAACGACGTCTGCGAGGTCCACCTTGCCGATCAGCACATTTGTCAGACCTACCGCGCCTTCAAGACCGAAATAATCGGCAACTCTGGGCCGGCGGAGATCGGCGTCGATCACCAGGACCCTTTGACCCGCCTCCTGCATGGTGATGGCGAGGTTGGCGACTGTGGTGGACTTGCCCTCACCCTGGATGGACGAGGTGACCACGAAGCTGCGCCTGGATTCTCCCACCTCCAGGAACTGGAGGTTTGTGCGCAGGGTTCGGAAGGACTCGGCGCGGGGGCTCTTCGGGTCGACCTGGACCACCAGAGGACGCTTCTGGGCCTCGGGGTCATAGGTGATCCCGCCCAGAACAGGAGTGTCAGTGATCGCGGAGATGTCATGCTCCCCGCGGATCTTGGTGTCCAGCACCTCGCGGAGGACCGCGATACCCACGCCAAGGGCCATCCCGACCATGAGACCGAGAGCGAGGTTGAGCGGTATCCGAGGAGCGACGGGGGATTCTGGGGCCACGGCCTCTTGTAGAACTTCCACGGTGACGGGGCTGTCCTCACCGGATGAACCTGGCGTGATCTCCCCGACCACGCCGATCAGGCTCTCAGTCACAGAGTTCGCGATATCGGCTGCCAGCGTGGGGTCTTCATCTGTCGCGGTGATCTGCATGAGCACCGTATTGGGGTCAGTGGACACGGCGACAGATCCTGCAAGTTCGGCCGGCGTCTGCTGGAGCCCCAGGTCATCGATCACCGGCTGGAGCACGCGCGGGGTCGTGGTCACCTGGACGAAGCTCTCAACGATCTGCTGGGTATAGGTGTTGCCCTGGCCCAGCTCCGCCACCGTAGACGCGGAATCCGTCGAGACATACACCCTGGTCCCTGCCTCGTACTGGGGGCTCTGAAGCATCGAGTACGTGGCTGCGGCACCGATCCCGGCGAGGGTCGCCAGCACGATGATCAGCCATCCGCGATGGAGGATCCTTAAATATTCACGCAATTCCACGTACTGCTGTCCCCCAAAGTCCCACTGATATGACCTACGTCAGCATAAGGGATTCACAGCAAAAACTCAGACTCTGATTGAACGAATTCAGGATCTGAGACGTAGCACGCATCTGTCACATTTGATCGTGGCCGGCGTTCTGCATCTGCCGGAGCTCCTTCTTCAGCTCCCCGATCTCATCCCGGAACCGCGCCGCCACCTCAAAGTTGAGCTCCTCGGCGGCGTGATGCATCTGGGCCGTGAGCTGGGCAATCAGGTCGGTGAGGTCCTTGGCCGGGGTCTGCGCCGCCAGTGACTTGCCGGAGCGCTTCTTCCCGGTGCTGTCCTCCCCGTCCTCGCTGTCGAAGCTGGTGTAACCGCGGTGGCCCTTCCCGAACTGGAAACCGGTGGCCAGGCCACCCATCCCCTGCAGCAGCTCGGCGGTGTCGGCATCCTCGCGGGCCAGCTGGTCGGTGATGTCGGCGATCTTCTTCTGCAGCGGGGTGGGGTCGATCCCGTGCTCGGTGTTGTAATCGATCTGGCGCTGCCGGCGGCGGTCGGTCTCATCGATCGCGCGGCGCATGGAATCGGTGATCCGATCCGCGTACATATGCACCTCGCCAGAGACGTTGCGGGCGGCACGGCCGATGGTCTGGATGAGAGAAGTCGTGGAGCGCAGGAACCCTTCCTTGTCCGCATCCAGGATCGCCACCATCGAGACCTCGGGGAGGTCCAGGCCCTCGCGGAGCAGGTTGATCCCGACCACCACGTCATGGACGCCGCGGCGCAGGTCCCGCAGGATCTCGATCCGCTTGAGCGTGTCCACATCGGAGTGCAGGTACTCCACCTTGATGCCGTTCTCCAGCATGTACTCAGTGAGGTCCTCGGCCATCCGCTTGGTCAGCGTGGTGACCAGCACCCGTTCGTTCTTCGCGGTCCGGGTGCGGATCTCCCCCAGTAGGTCATCGATCTGACCCTTGGTCTTCTTGATCACGATCTGCGGGTCCACCAGGCCGGTGGGACGGATGATCTGCTCCACCACACCATCGGCCTGGTCCAGCTCATAGCGGCCCGGGGTCGCGGAGAGGTAGACCGTCTGTCCGATGCGCTCGAGGAACTCGTCCCACTTCAGCGGCCGATTGTCCATGGCGGAGGGCAGCCGGAACCCGTGGTCCACCAAGGTGCGCTTGCGCGACATGTCACCTTCGTACATGCCGCCGATCTGCGGGATTGTGGCATGGGACTCGTCGACGATCAGCAGGTAGTCATCCGGGAAGTAGTCCAACAGACAGTGCGAGGCGGAACCGGGGCCGCGCCCGTCGATGTGCCGGGAGTAGTTCTCGATGCCGTTGCAGAAGCCCATCTGCTGCATCATCTCGAGGTCATAGGTGGTGCGCATCCGCAGCCGCTGGGCCTCCAGCAGCTTGTCCTTGGATTCCAGCTCGGCCAGGCGGTCGCGCAGCTCGTCCTCGATACGGGTGATGGCGCTGGCCATCCGCTCATCACCGGCCACGTAGTGGCTGGCCGGGAAGATGTACATCTCCTCCTCCTCGCGCACCAAGGTGCCGGTGAGCGGGTGCAGGGTGGAGATGGATTCGATCTCGTCGCCGAAGAACTCGATGCGCACCGCGAGCTCCTCATACATCGGGATGATCTCTACGGTGTCCCCGCGGACCCGGAAGGTGCCGCGGTGGAAGTCGGTGTCATTGCGGGCGTACTGCATCCCGACGAAGCGGCGCAGCAGCTCATCGCGTTCGATCTTCTCCCCCACCTCGACCGCGACCATCTGCTTGATGTATTCCTCGGGCGTGCCCAGGCCGTAGATGCAGGAGACGGTGGCGACCACCACCACATCCCGCCGGGTCAGCAGCGCATTGGTGGCCGAATGGCGCAGCCGCTCGACCTCCTCATTGACCGAGGAGTCCTTCTCGATGAAGGTGTCCGTCTGCGGCACGTAGGCCTCGGGCTGGTAGTAGTCGTAGTAGGAGACGAAGTACTCCACCGCGTTGTTCGGGAGCAGCTCGCGGAACTCATTGGCCAGCTGCGCGGCCAGGGTCTTGTTCTGCACCATGATCAGCGTGGGCCGCTGCACCTGCTCGACCAGCCAGGCCGCTGTGGCTGACTTGCCGGTGCCGGTGGCGCCCATCAGCACGACGTCCTTCTCGCCACCCTCGATCCGTTCCACCAGCTCGGCGATCGCCTTCGGCTGATCACCCGAGGGTTTGAAGGGGCTGATGACCTCAAAGGGGGCGACAGTGCGGCTGATCTTCTGAGCGAGACTCATAGATCAATGCTACTGCTGGGCGGTGACCCGCCCGCGGAGTTTCTCGTACAGCTCATCGACCTGAGCGTGCAGCGCCTCGAGGGTCCCGGAGTTGTCCAGCACGACGTCGGCCACGGCGGTGCGTTCGGCCTCAGACGTCTGCGCGTCGATGCGCGCCTGGGCGTCCTCGGGGCTGGTGTTGCGGTCCCGGACGATCCGGTTCAGCCGCTGCTCCGGCGGCGCGGCGACCACCACGACCACGTCGAACCGGTCCGCCTGTCCGGTCTCGACCAGCAGCGGGATGTCTTCGACCACCACGGCACCCTCGGGAGCCTGGGCGCGCAGCGCATTGCGGGCCTCGCGGACTCGGGGGTGGACGATGGCGTTGAGCCGGGCGCGGGCGTCCTCATCGGCGAAGACGATCTGGCCCAGCGCCTCCCGGTCCAGGGTTCCAGAGTCGGTGAGCACGCCGGGCCCGAAGGCCTCGACGACCTCGTGCAGCCCGTCGGTGCCGGGTTCGAGCACCTCCCGGGCCAGGAGGTCGGCGTCGATCACGATGGCGCCATGTTCAGCCAGCCGGTTCGAGACCGCTGACTTGCCCGAGGCGATCCCGCCGGTCAGGCCCACTGAGAGGATTCGATGCATCCCTTGAGTGTAAATGAGACTCACCGGCGCTGATCGTGCGTCAACCGTGCTGAACCGAGTATCCGGCCATGAGTCCAGCCCCGATGCTGACCAGATGCTCGGTCACCGTCCTGACGGCGAGACGCTCGTAGCGGTCAGGCCTGCTCAGCGCGACGATGCTTCGGGAGGCGCTGACGCCGACCAGTGGCCGCAGCACGACCCCTGGTGCGGGCCTGGTGCTGAACCTCGGCAACAGGCCGATCCCCGCCCCGGCGCCGACCAGGGATTCCAGCAGGTGATTGTCGCGCAGCCGCAGCGTCCGGTGGACCGGACGCCCGATCAGCTGTTCGATGGCCACCGGGATCGCGTCGAAGGGGTAACCCTCGGGAACCCCGACCCAGTCATGATCGACCACGTCGTGCGGGGTCAGCTCGGCCTTGGTCGCGAGCGCGTGCTCGACGGGCAGCACCACGTCGATGGGTTCCCGGGTGAGCACCGTGTTGATCAGCCCTTCGGCCCCGCGCGGCACGCGTCCGCTGATGCTGTGACTGATCACGATGTCCGCGTCCAGGGCTCGGGCCGCGAAATCTGCCTCGGCGATGTCGAAGTCATCCAGGGTCAGCGTGATGGCGGTGTCGCGCAGCCGGCGCAGCAGCTGCGGCAGCAGCACCTGCCCGGCGCTGGGCAGGGTGCCGATGCTCACCGATCCCCGGGGCTCTCCCGTGGAGGCGTCGAGCCGGGCCTGCACACGGGCCAGGCTGGAGATGACCTCATCGGCGCCCTCGGCGAGCAGCTGCCCGGCCGGGGTCAGCCGCACTCCGCGCGAATCCGGCTCCACCAGCTTCACCGCGAGATCCCGCTCAGCGGTTCGCAGCTGCTGGGAGAGAGCTGAGGGGGTGCGGTGGGTGGCCTTGGCCACCGCGGCCAGGGTGCCGCGGGCGGCGATCTCGCGCAGCAGCTCGAGGTGGCGGGGTTCCAAATGGCGCGCGTGCTGCTGGCTGCGTTCCGAGCTGTGAGAATCCATGTAGGCAACCTACATGTTCAGTGCAGAAGCATTCAGTAGACCTGATCAGTCTTGTGCCAGAGGATGAACCCATGCCCCTGCGTCACACCCTGCTCGCCCTGCTCGTCGCCGTCTTCTGGGGTCTGAACTTCCTGGCCATCCGGATCTCGTTGGATCAGTTTCCGCCGCTGTTCCTGGCCGGGCTGCGCTTCCTGATCCTGGCGCTGCCGGCGCTGCTGTTCGTGCCCTGGCCCGGGGTGAAGATCCGCTACCTGCTCGGCTACGGGCTGGGCTTCGGCACGCTGCAGTTCTTCGGGCTCTACTTAGGGATGGCCGCCGGGTTCCCCACCGGGCTCGCCTCGCTGGTGCTGCAGGCCTCGGCGCCGTTCACCGTGCTGCTCGGCGCCCTGGTGCTCAAGGAGCACATCACCGCGCGGCGGGCGACCGGCGTCGGCGTCGCCGTGCTGGGACTGGGGCTGGTGGGGGTCTCCCGGGGCGTCCTGGACGGGTGGACCCCGTTCCTGCTGGTGCTCTTCGGCGCCTTCGGCTGGGCGCTGGGCAACCTGGCCTCGCGGAAGGCCCAGACCGACCGGCCGATGGCGCTGGTGCTGTGGATGGCCGTGGTCCCACCGATCCCGCTGCTCACGGTGGCTTTCCTGGTGGAGGGGCCTGAGGAGATCGGCGCCGCGCTCGCCACCTCGATCAGCGTCGCGGCGATCCCGGCCTGGTTGGGCCTTAGCTACACGATCCTGTTCGGCACGGTCGCGGGCGCGGGGATCTGGGTCTGGCTGATGCGTCGGCATCCGGCAGGCACCGTCGCCCCGTTCTCGATGTTGGTGCCGGTGGTCGGGATCCTGGCGGCCTGGGTCGCCCTGGGCGAGGTCCCGACCTGGCTTGAGCTCGGCGGCGGGGTGCTGGTGGTCGGCGGGGTCATCTACGCCTCGGTGCGCGGCACTCCCCCGGCACAGCCCGCGCCCCCGCCTGACCCCGGGCCGCTGGAGGATGTGCAAGAAGTGGAACTGGCGGCGGCGTCGAACTCGGCACCGGAGCCCTCCGCTCAGGAGGAAGTCTCTCGACTCAGGTAATCGACCACCGTCTCGCCGAACTGCTCCTGGGCTTCGGGGGTGAGGTGGAGTCCGTCATTCGTCATTCCCTCGACGAAGCCGCCGTCGGGGCTGCGGAGGAACTCGAGGGCGTCGAAGTACTCCCAGCCCCGGTCCTCGGCGAGGTCCTTCAGCGTTCGGTTGAATTCGCGGCTGGTCGGCGTGGTCTCCCGGTCACGCGGCGGGATCGCGAGCACCACGACACGGTCGGCTGGTGCCTTGGCGACGATCGCATCCAGGCTCGGGGCGGTCTGCTCGAAGGGGATCCCCCGGGCGAGGTCGTTCGTTCCTGTCATCACGAGCAGGACGTCTGCACCCTCGACGTCATCGAGACCTTCCGCCTGCTGGACCGAGGTAGACCCCGCCACTGCCCAACCACCCGCGAAGCGATGACCGGCAGCAAGCACGGTGGACACCCAGGAGTCGTCACCGATCTCCCCCGCGGCGAAGTCGGGCGAGTCCATCTCGGTGTTCGAATCGCCGACGACGACGATGCTTCGTGGTTCGGCCACGTCACGTTCCGGCTGAGCAATGACCATCACCGCTGCGCCCACGATGACGGCAGCTGCAATACCCACAGCGGCGATGATCGCCCCGTCCTTCCAGGTCCGTGAGGTGTTCCGGGGCCTGCGCTTCTGGCTCATGGGCGCTACGTTAGCGCACCCGGTACTCGACCCACCCGCAGACAGGGATGCCCGGCTCTCCCATGGGAGAGCCGGGCATCTCGGTGTTGATCAGCGAACTGCCTCAGCAGGCGCAGATCAGTTCTTCGGGTAGGAGCCGTTCACCTGGGCGGGATCCACGATCGGGACATCCCCGGTGCGGACCCGGTACTGCTCCACGATCGGTGGCTGCTCCACGTGATCCACGTCTGGCGCGTTCTCCGGCTGGGTGCCCTCGTGGTAGTCCGGGGCCACCACAGCTTCGGTGAGCGAGCGGTCGGGCTCCTCCATGCGGCGTTCGTACTCCTCCGGAGGCAGCGTCTTGAGCCAGCGGCGGGTGACCAGGAAGCCGACCTCGCCGGCGTCCTCCCGCATCGCCCGGGAGAGGTTGAACATCATGAAGTAGCCCAGGACGAAGAACGGCAGCCCGAGCACCAGGGCGACGTTCTGCAGCGCCTGGAGCCCGCCCTCGCCGGTGGCGGTGAGCAGGATCGCGGCGATGGTGCCGATGGAGATGGTCCAGAAGGCGCGCTGGTGCAGCGGTGAGCGTCCCTCGTAGCCGTTGCACATGTCATCGAGGACCAGTGAGCAGGAGTCCATCGAGGTGATGAAGAAGATGCCCACCAGCATGATCGCGATCGATGAGGTCAGCGTGGCCAGCGGGAACTCGGCGAGGAACGCGAAGAGCGCACCCTCTACGCCGTCGTCGAGCACCGTGTCGACCAGGCCGCCGTCACCGTTGAGCTCGATGTCGAAGGTGCCGGCGCCCCAGATGCCGAACCAGATGATGGTGAACAGCGTCGGCAGTCCCAGCACGCCGGCGACGAACTGGCGCACCGAGCGGCCGCGCGAGATGCGGGCGATGAAGATGCCCACGAACGGCGCCCAGGCCACGGTCCATGCCCAGTAGAAGACGGTCCAGCCGTCCTGCCAGCCGGTATTGGCGAGGGTGTCGTTCCAGAACGCCAGCTCGGGAAGCATCCGGGCGTAGACGCCGGTCCATTCGATCATGCCGCGCAGCATGAAGACCGTGGGGCCGGTGATCAGCACGAAGAGCAGCAGCCCGATGGCGGTCCAGATGTTGAAGTTCGAGAGCCGCTTGATGCCCTTGTTCACGCCGAGCATCGCGGAGATCGTGGCAATGATGGTGACCACCGCGATGATTATGATGAAGTTCCAGGCCGCATCGCTCACGCCGAGCAGGCGGGCGAGTCCGGCGTGGATCTGCAGCGTGCCCAGGCCGATGGAGACCGCGACGCCGAAGATGGTGCCCACGATCGCGAGAATGTCGATGAACTTGCCGATGGGGCCGTGGATCTTGTCGCCGAGCATCGGCTGGAAGATCGATGACACCCGCGGGGGCAGGTTCCTCTTGTAGATGAAGTAGGCGAAGGCCAGGCCGGGCAGAGCGAAGATCGTCCAGGTGTGCAGACCGAAGTGATAGAGCGTGAAGCCCATCGCCTCATTCGCGGCCTCCATGGAGCGTGGCTCTACGCCCATCTGGCCCTCACGGGGCGGGTTGGCGAAGTGGTTGGCAGGCTCGGCCACGGCCCAGAACATCAGGATGGTGCCGATGCCTGCGGCGAAGAGCATGCCGAACCAGGCGATGTTGGAGTGTTCGGGCTCCTCGCCGTCGGCGCCGAGTCTGATCCGGCCGAAGCGTCCGGAGGCGACGAAGATGAGGAAGATCAGGAAGATCGTGACACCGGAGATGTAGAACCATCCGAGGTTGTCGTAGATCCAGCCTGAGCCGGTGCCGAAGAACTCGCCCATGCCGGTGGGCATCAGGAGGGTCAGCACGACGAACGTGATCACGATCGCGGCTGATCCGAAGAAGAGGATCGGGCTGGTGCGCAGCCTGAAGATGTTATGGAGTCGGAGCAGCATCATTGGCCTTTCGTGGGTGTAGTCGCTGCCCGCGCCCGGCAGAGGCAGAACCCTCGGTTCCCTTGCGGGGCACGAGACTGGCGGTCTGACACCTGTCAGGCGGGATGATCGTCCCTACGGTATGGAATTTGGGCCGCCGACGCACTTTCGTGAGTCGAATCCTGCGCCGGTGGGGCCTGATCTGAGTCCAGCACACTCGGATAATTCCCGGAACGAGCCGCATGCAGTCCCGGCGTCTCATTCCAGTAACGATTCTTGGGGGAAGCTGGTGCTGAGCTGTTCGGGAGCCGTGACAGGGTGATCCTCTAAGCTGGCCCTATGCCTTTTCCCGCGGGTCAGACCCCCGATGTCCAGCCCTCTGAACTCACCCAGAACTTCGATTTCACCCCCATCAGTCCCCCGCCCGAGGCGGTGGACCTGTTGCTGCTCGACACCGCCGCGGCCTGGTGGGCCGACGGCCACCCGCGCGAGGGTGTGCTGATCCTCGATGACCGCTCCGGAGCGCTCACCCTGCCGATCCTGCACTCCCTGATAGCCGATGCCGGCAAGCCCGACGCGGTGTGCGCGAAGGTCGAAGACGCCGTGTCGGCCGTGCGGGTGCTGGCCGACGAGCTCGGCGCGGAGCGTGCGCTGCAGGGCAACGCCCGCCGCGCCGATCTGCCGGCGCCGGTCCCCCAAGAGCTGCCCAGCCTGACCGAGGAGGCGCCCGACGCGTTCACCGGGGTGCACACGGTGCTGATGCACCTGCCCCGGTCTCTGGAGACGCTCAACGACTGGGCCTGGCTGATCCGCGAGCACGCGGCGGCCGACGTCGTCGTGCTGGCCGTGGGCCGGGACAAGCACATGAACCACTCGATGAACCAGGTGCTTCAGAAGCACTTCACCGACGTCTCCGCCGGCCGTGGCCGCTCGAAGTCCCGGGTGCTCACCGCTCGCGGACCGCGCGACGGCGTGCCCACCTCTGCCCCGCGGAAGAACACCCACCAGGTCAGCATCCCCGGGAAGGGCTCCACGGAGCTGACCCTGTGCAGCCTGGGCGCCACCTATGGGGGCACCAAGCTCGACCCGGGCACCCGGCTGATGCTCGAGGCCGTGGAGGCCCATCCGGGGTTCCCCGGTGCCGAGTACGTCATCGACTTCGGCTCCGGCAACGGCACGGTGAGCGCCTTCCTGACGCTGCGGCATCCGCAGCTGAAGGTGATCGCCACCGATCATTCGGCCTCCGCGGTGCAGTCCACCCAGCTCACGGCCGAGGCCAACGGGGTCGCGGACCGGATCGAGACGGTCCGCGACGACGCGCTCTCCCGGTTCGAGGACGCCTCCGCCGAGGTGATCCTGCTCAACCCGCCGTTCCACCAGGGCAACGCGGTGGACCCCGGTGCCGCGAACCGGCTGATCCGGGCCGCGGCGCGGGTGCTGGCACCGGGCGGACGGATCTACAGCGTCTGGAACTCCCACCTGAAGCACCGCACGGTGCTCACCAAGGAGGTCGGGCCCACCGAGCAGCTGGCCCGCGATGCGCGGTTCACCGTGACGGTGTCGACGAAGCGCTGACTTAGAAGGCGGCGCTGCTGGACGCGGCGCCGTCGTCGTCGCCGTTGTCCTCGCTGGTGTTCTCGCTGGTGTTCTGGAAGCAGTGAAGCAGACATAGAGAAGGCCGGTCCCACCCGAGGGTGGAACCGGCCTTCTCTATATGTCACTCAGGCGGGATCAGTGATCCGCCCGTGTGGTTCAGCTGTTTCCGGTGAGCTTCTCGCGCAGCGCAGCCAGTGCCTCGTCGGATGCCAGCGTGCCGGCATCCTCGGAGGAGCTGTTCTGCGAGGAGGAGTAGTTCGACGGAGCGGGCTCCGACTTGCTGGAGCTGGAAGAGCTCGAGCTCGAGGAGCTGGAGCTGGAAGAACCGACAGTGGCCTGTGCGGCAGCTTCGGCGTCGGCCTCGACTGCTGCAACGACCTGCTTCTTGTGCGCTTCCCAACGCTCCTGGGCCTTGGCGTACTGGGCCTCCCAGACGGAACGCTGCTCGTCGTAGCCGTCCATCCACTCGTTGGTCTCCGGATCGAAGCCCTCGGGGTACTTGTAGTTGCCGGCGTCGTCGTACTCGGCATCCATGCCGTAGACGGCCGGATCGAACTCGGCACCTTCGGGATCGACACCCTCGTTGGCCTGCTTCAGCGAGAGGCTGATGCGGCGGCGCTCGAGATCGATGTCGATGACCTTGACGAAGAGCTCGTCACCCACGGAGACGACCTGCTCGGCCAGATCAACGTGGCGCACTGCCAGCTCGGAGATGTGCACGAGGCCCTCGATGCCGTCTTCGACGCGGACGAACGCACCGAAGGGAACCAGCTTGGTGACCTTGCCGGGGACGACCTGGCCCAGCGCGTGAGTGCGGGCGAAGGTCTGCCACGGATCTTCCTGGGTGGCCTTGAGCGACAGGGAGACGCGTTCGCGATCCATGTCCACCTCGAGGACCTCCACGGTGACTTCCTGGCCGACCTCGACAACCTCGTTCGGGTGATCGATGTGCTTCCAGGAGAGCTCCGAGACGTGAACCAGACCGTCGACGCCGCCGAGATCCACGAACGCACCGAAGTTGACGATCGAGGAGACGGTGCCGGTGCGGACCTGGCCGCGCTCGAGCTTGTTGAGGAAGGAGGAGCGGACCTCGGACTGGGTCTGCTCGAGCCATGCACGGCGGGACAGGACCACGTTGTTGCGGTTCTTGTCCAGCTCGATGATCTTGGCCTCGATCTCCTGGCCGATGTACGGCGCGAGATCGCGGACACGGCGCATCTCGACCAGCGATGCGGGCAGGAAGCCGCGCAGGCCGATGTCGAGGATGAGGCCGCCCTTGACGACCTCGATGACGGTGCCGGAGACGACGCCGTCCTCTTCCTTGATGCGCTCGATGTCGCCCCAGGCGCGCTCGTACTGTGCGCGCTTCTTGGAGAGGATCAGGCGGCCTTCTTTGTCCTCTTTGGTGAGGACCAGAGCCTCCACCAGATCGCCGACGGCGACGACCTCGTCCGGGTTCACATCATGCTTGATGGACAGCTCGCGGGACGGGATGACGCCTTCGGTCTTGTACCCGATGTCGAGGAGGACCTCGTCGCGGTCGACCTTGACGATGGTGCCCTCAACGAGGTCGCCGTCATTGAAGTACTTCATAGTCGCATCTACAGCGGCGAGGAACTCTTCTGCGGTGCCAATGTCATTGATGGCGACCTGTGGGGCAGTGGTGGTGGGGGTCATGTAGTAGGGGCTCCGATATGGATTGTGGCTGGCGTGGTCAGTGCACGGGCGTGCCGTGCAAGATGGCACTCCGGCGCACAAAGCGATCAACAGATGAACAGGAGAGCTCGTCAGGTCCCGATTCCGGCGGCGACGCCGAAGAGCGGACTTTCGAGCATGATCTGCATCAGATGTCAGGTCGACTCTGTGCGCAGAACGCGCCGTGTCAGTTTATACCGGCAATCCAATCCGAATCAACCGCTGTCCCGAGCGCGATGACTTGCTCAGAAATGTGTCGCACAGAAGGGAAGGGTGGCCAGGTCCATGATCCGGGAGATCCGGTCCACGTCTTCGGCGGTGGTGCCTCCGAGCCTACCGGCTGCGTGGAGGGTGCGGACCGAGACGTCGCCCAGGTAGAGCGAGCCGAGGGTCTCGACGCTGAGCTGGAGCGTCGGGAGGTCTGAGGTCACCGGCGCTGCACCGTCATCCGCCCGAGTGAGCGTGGCGGCGCCGTCGTCGACGCTCACCGTGAAGCTGCCGCCGGTGATGCCTTGTCCGTCCTCGAGCTCGAGGCGGAACGCGCCGTCGGCGGTCCAGGCGCGGGCTTCGAGGGCTTTGACCACGTCGAGGATCCGGACCCAGAGCACGTCGCTGAGCTTCCGGACCTGGTAGCTGCGCGGGTTCACCAGCGCGGACTGCAGCGGGTCGCTCAGTGCGGCGGTGCTCATGGTGGCGCGGCGGACGATGTCGAGTCCGGCGATGTAGTCCCAGAGCGCGAGGTGGCTCTGGTCGTCGGCGGCGATCAGGTCATAGATCCGGATGGTGCTCGGGTCGGTGTCCCAGCCCTCGTGCTTGAAGGTCACGTAGCCGCCGATGCTGCCGTCCTCGCGGACGTGGACGGCGGCGCGGAGCTTGCGATTCCAGGCGCTGTTGTCCTCGAGGTTCCAGCGCGCGGAGCTGACCAGCTGGTAGGTCTGCTGGCGGCCGATGGAGCCGCGGGTGCGGTCGTGGAACGCCTCGAAGCTGGTGTTGATGACCTCGTCGAGCTTGACCGGGTCTGCGGAGATGACGCGGCCGGCGGGCGCGCTGCGCAGCGCGAAGCTCTGCCCGCTGCCCTCGCCGAGGTTCACCTGGATGCTGGCCTCGCGGGTGGCGCAGCCGAAGCCGAACCGGCCGTAGATGCCGCCCTCGGAGACGGTCAGCGCGGCCACGGCCATGCCGTCCTCGACCGCGCGGGAGAGCGCGGAGGTCATCAGGTGCTTGAGGATGCCGCGGCGGCGGAAGCTCGGATTGACGGTGACCATGGTGATCAGTCGTGCGGGCAGCGGGCCGGCCGGTCCCCCGGCGTTGAGCGTCTTGTCATAGTCGACGAACGTGCCGACCGGGTGGGACGGGTCGAAGCCGACCTCTTTGAGTGCGTTGCCCCAGGGCTCATCCGCGGCGGTGTCCTGGTCCACGTAGACGCCGGTCAGGAGCTGCTCGTCCTCGACCAGGATCCGCCCGATGCGGTTGATCTGCTCGTCGGTGAACCAGGGCTCGTAGAAGCCCTGCTCGGCGGTCTGAGCGAACGCGGCGGTCTGCGCGTCGGCGGTCTTGCCGTCCGAGTTCAGGGCCGCGCGGAAGGACTCGCTGCGGAGTCCTGGTGCGAGCGGAGCGATCTCGGGCTGCTGGGGTACGTGTTGGTCTGGCACGGTTAACCACATTATCGGTCCGCTGGTGCCGGGGCCAGGCGGTGGGGAACTCGGTTGTGCACAGAACCCGGTGGAACCTGGTGCGGGTCCAGGGTCTCCCTGCCGCAGCTGGCCGCCACCCGCGATCACCCGGTGATCTGGGTCGCTCCGCCGTTCCGGCCTAGATGCTCCCAACCCAGTCCCCCGAAGCACGGCCCCGACGTCGCCTCAGAGAACTTGATGTCGTTATGGCCGCTGTTCCACTCAAGCACTTGGACGGAACCGTCGCGAGCAACAGTCAGATCCCAACCGATCGCCGGGACCATCGGGATTCGCCGATGCAGCCGTTTTACTGCCTCGAGGCACGCTGCATAGTTCGGCACCTCGTTGCCTGCGAACACGAAGCCGGAATCGGGATGCCGGTCGATCTCGAGCCAGTCCACCGAGTATCCGATCGAGCTGAACACGCCTGTAGCGGTATCGAGAAGAAGGCGAATATTCGACTCTGAAAATACGTGGTCATCCGTGTCTCGTCCGAATCGCATGTAGGCATCCCTGACAGTGACCTGCCCGTCAGGCTCGAGGACACTTGTCATCCGCAGCGTCCCGACCGAGCGGGACGCGACCTGAGCAAAGGCCTCATGCTGGTCGATGAAGGGCTGAATCACACCGTCGGGAAGGCCCGCAGCAATCTGCGTGAACCTGTCTCGATCAAGAATCTGCACGCCTCGGCCGCGATCACTCGCGTCAGCCTTGAAAGCCACTTTTTCAACCCCGGCAAAGACGAGGTCCGTGAACTCCTCCAACGACGAGACCGGTTCGAGTGACGCGTTGAGCAGCCGGCCCTTGACCACGTATCCGCGGTCGGGAATCTCTTTTTCCTGCCCAAAGACGCGCGCTGTCATCGACCGCATTTCAGAAAGGTCGCCATACCGACCTTCGATCGCAGGAAGGACCACCTGCATGTAGTAGTTGTCGGGGATCCACCCCTCTCGGAACTCACCGGCCATCGCGCTGTAGATGTAGAGCCACGGGGCATACCTTTTGGAACCCAGCACATCGGCGGCGTACTCATCGGCCTGTGCCTTGAGATGCCCTGGAAGCGGGCCCTTCGCGGCTTCGATCGACTTGAGCACCTTCGCAGCGCTCCGGCTGTTCAAACGGGAACGAACTCTCATCAGCAGGTCATTCTGAGTTCGCTCAATCGTGTCCAGGTTCACGGCAGCTCCTCTGAGTTCAGGTGATGCCAACCTATGTTCATTTGAGCCGAAATAACAGGGGGTCGCTGTATCGAATAGGGATTCATCAGGAGATATCCACCGGATCGGCCCAGTCCCACCCATGACCGGACACCACCACACCAGGCCTCTGCCAAGCGGCCTGTCAGGTCTTGGGGAGGATCGACGGTTCCGTCGAGTCGGGCACGGCCGGGCGGGAGTTTCTAATGCGGGGCCGCGCCGTGAGTCCGAGACCGCGCTGCTCGCCTTGGGCCGTGATGTGCAGCAGCGACTGCCCCTCGCCGTTCGCGAGCTTTCCCAGGCGCCGCAGTCCGGCCCACATGGTGGCCTGGTTGGCGGTGATGATGGGCTTTCCCAGTTCAACCTCCAGCTGTGCGATGAGGTCGTACGTAGGAAGATTCGTGCAGCTGACCACGACGGCCTCGGCGTCGGGCGTATCAGCCCGACGGATCAGCTCCGCAGTCTGCGCGTAGGGGACCTCCCAGATGCGCCTGTCGAGCCCGAGCTCAGCGCGACCGGTCACGGTGACGCCGTACTCAGCGAGGAATGTCTCCATCAGGAGCGACAAAGCCGGCACATAGGGCGTCGCCGTCGAGACGCGCGTGATCCCGAGGGCGCCGAGAGCTTCTACGAGGGCGCCGGAGGTCGTCACTGCGTCACGTGAGCCGGCATCCGTCATAGCGCGAACGAGATCTTCCTGCCCCGCCCGACCACGCACGAAGCTCCCGGACGCGCAGGCGTAGACGACCACATCCGCGCGACCGGCGGTGACGCTGCGGACGCCCTCGGTGACGACTGTCGTCTGCGCCACCTCCCGAGCGAACTCCACGGTGACAACGTCATCCAAGAACGGCGTCCGGGTCACCGACAAGTCGACGCCGGCGGGAAGCCAGCGCCACAGCTCTGCATCGAGCTCCATGTCGAACGGCATGACGACGCCAAGCGCCCCGCGGGGAGGCGGGCCCTGAGCTTCCGGTGTCATGTTTCTCCTATGCGCAATGACAACTCACCTGAACTGGGTCTGATGGGGACGTTGGTCTGTCCCGGCTTGGTGGCGTCCTCAGCTGTGTGTCGGTTTCAGCTGCGCCCGCCAGGCCCGGGCGGCAGTGCGCGAAGCATCCCATCCATCGCGATCATGGCCCCGCCCATCACTGCCGGCAATCCGCCGCCCGGATGGACCGAGGCACCTACCCGCCACAGCCATGGCCGCCTCAGGCTATGGTGAGCTGGACGGTGCAGGGGCCCGCTCATCAACAAAGGACGGATCGGTCCATACAGGGCGCCTCCGGACGCGCCTGTGAGACTGAAATAGTTCGGATCCAGGATGGTGCTCTCCTCGATACACGTGTCGAAACTTCCGGGCAGCCCGGCCGTGGTCCACACGCGGCGAAGTTCTCGGTCGACAAAGGCACTGTCGAGGTCATAGCGCTGTCCATTTGAGGGCGCTGTGAGCAGCACTGCGAGTGTGTCGGCGGTATTGGGGCCTGAGTCCGTGGCTGGGTAGTGATTGAGAAACGCCATGGTCTGGGTCGGCTCGCGCTGGGCCTCCAGACTCGCGTAGAGCGCGGTGGGATCCTCGGGCAGAACCACGCTGTGCCGCGACATATCCGCCGGAAGGGGACGCTTGAGCGAGGCGTACACGGCGACCGCTGAGCAGGAGAGCTTCCGCGGTGGTCGAGGTGTGCGCCCACGCAGCAGTCCCTCGAGGCGGTCGGCGTCCATGCCGCTGACCACGGCGTCCGCCCGATACACGTTCTGGGCAGTCCTGACGTGTCCCCGCTCCAGGTCAAGGACGGCCTCATCGGTGCGAACATCGACTCCGGCAGCTCTTGCCAGCCGCTCGAGGGCCCGCACCAGTTCGTGGACGCCGCCCTGCGGCACCCACACCCCGTCTTGGGCCATCACCGCAGGCATGCTGGCATACAACGCCGGGGTGCGGGATGGGCCCACCCCCGCGTTGAGTGTGTGGATGGCGATCACTTCGCGCAGCCCGTCGGGCAGCCAGGTGAGGCTGTCGAGATAGCTGCGGGTAGTGAGCCGGTGCCCGTAGAGTCGCCCCAGAAGAGCCAGCGAGGGGCGTGCATCGCGTGCCAGCACGGCCGTGGTCAGAAGCCGGGTCACATCCGGCCCGATGGGTCCGTGCAGCGCAGCGAAACGCTCCCACGCCGGGTGCCACGGGTGTCCCGGGGGAACCGGCAGTGAGCAGACCTGCCCGCGGAAGTAGTACCGGCCTACTTCCGGAAGCCGCTCCAGATTCAGCCTTGCTGTCTCTTCGGCCGCTGAGGATGGATCCTGACTGGAGTCATCCAGTCGGCGCAGCAGTTCCTGCCAGACGGCCGGGAATGTGAACAGCGAAGGGCCGGTGTCGATGGTTTGACCACCGACTTCGATACGGCGACTCTTGCCGCCCAGTGCCGGGCTAGCTTCCAGAAGCGTGACAGCGTGTCCTGCCCAGGCTGAGAGCACTGCGGCCGTCAGGCCCGCCACTCCGCCACCGACCACCACGACACGGCTCATGGGTACCACCCCAGCAGCAGCGCCGCAGCCAGTTGAATGCCGGCCACAGCTCCGGCGACATAGGGAAAGGCGATGGAGTGGCGGTACAAACCATGGGCGGTGGTGCTGAGGGGGGAGCGGAACAGCATGTAGAGCAGCCAACCGCTGATCAGCGCGTTGACAAGCGCGACCGGAACATTGACCATTGCAAAGCCGATCGTAGCTGCCGTCCACCAGAGTCCACTCCAGAGCACCACCCCGCGAACACCGAGGCGCACTGCCGTGGTGGTGATTCCGGCCGCCTCGTCTTCCTCGATGTCTTGGACTGCGTCGAAAGTGTGCTTGGCCGCGCTCCATGCCATGAGCGCCACAGCAGCGGCCCAGACCGGGCCGGATCCTAGTGCGAGCGGAACAAAGACCATCGGCAGGGCATAGGCGGCGTTGCTGAGCGAATCCAGATACGGGCGGGCCTTGAACCGTAATGGTGGCGCCGAATAGAAGACGAACACCAACAGGTAGAGCCCTATCCACAGCAGTGCATCACCGGGGAGCGCCCACACGAAGTAAGTCAGGAACGGAAGATTGGTCACAAGAACTGCGACCCATATCGGGAAGACCTCACCAGAGCGAATCCGGGCGCCTTCAAAAGACCCCTTACGCGGATTGAGCGCGTCGGTCTCTTGATCGAAGATGTCATTGACGCCGTAGATGAGCAGGTTGAATGGCAGCGTCAGCCACAAGATCAACGCCAAGGCATCCCAATGCCACAAGTGACCGGCCAGCCACATTCCCAGGACGGCGGGACCAATGGTGTTGATCCACAGCACCGGCCGTGAGATGTGGACCATTCGTTGGAAGACGGATTCAGTTCCAGAACGAGATTTGACGGTGGAGCCCCTTCTGCCGAGTAGAACAGTGGTGCCTGAACGAACTACATGCCTGTTTTCGCCGGTGGCCCGGCTCTGGGGTGGCCAGTCGCTGACGGCGGAGGGGCCCATGGTCAAGATGCTACGTCAGGTACCGACTGCGACCTGGAGTGTTAACTCTGAACAGTGACCATCCTGATCAGCGCATGCCGTGTTTCGGGTCGGCGTCGGCCCGCGCGAAGCTCAGCGTCTCCCCTCGGGCACCGCCCATCCAGACGTCCTGGCACGCGGCGGCGAGCTCGTCGAGTCCTTCCTCGATCGTGGCGAAGACATTCGCCGGAACCCACCCGACGTCACCGTTGACCAGCAGATTGTTGCGTCCATAGAAGACGGCGAGATCGATCAACAGCCGGTTCTCAGCGGTCCCCGCGGAGGCGTCGTATCCGTAGGCGGGATTGTTGAGCACGCCCTCGAAGGTGAAATAACACAGGTCCCCCGGGATCGGCGTGATCGTCTGGTTCTCGGGGCCAGGCTCTTCGGCGGCGAAGGCGGGGACGAGGGCGTAGATCTCGTTGCGCGCGAACTTGCCGTGGAACACCTGTCCGGACTGGGGCAGGGCCTGCCATACGGCCTCGGCGGTGCGCGGGGCCTCAACGTCGAGCAGGCGCGCCCTGGCGGTGACGCCGCGCTTCTCCAAGGTGATGGTGAGGTATCGGGTCATCAGCAGTCTCCGTTCGATGGACTGCAGGCGCCACGGAACGGCGACCTATGGTTGTCTACAATCTACCTGTAGGTTTTTCGGGGAGACCAGTCACGCACCACGAGAGGGCCTCCACCACTATGCATACCCTCGCGATCCTCTACCCCGGATACAGCGCGGAGGACGAGTTCCCCGCTCTCGAACAACTGATCCCGGACACCTCGTTCCGGGTGATCCACACCTGGGAGGGCCGCACCGACCACGATGTCGACGCGCTGCTGGCTCTCGGATCTCGGAACAACCTGGTGCCGTCCGCCGAGAAGGCCCGCGAGCTCTCCCCCGACGCCGTGATGTGGGCGTGCACCTCGGGCAGTTTCGTCTATGGCCGGGATGGCTGCCGGGAGCAGGCCGGATGGATCGAGGAAGCCGCTGGCGTCCCGTCCTCCTCCACCTCCCTGGCCTTCGCCGAGGCGGTGCACCACCTGGGGCTGAGCAGGGTCGCGGTGGCCGCGACCTATCCCGAGGAAGTCGCCTCGCACTTCATGCGATTCCTGGGGCAGGAGAGGATCACGGTGAGCGCGCTGTCCACCTACGACGTTCCCAGCGGCGAGGACGCGGGATTGTTGGACGCCGAGTGGGTGCTCGAGGCCGCCCGCGCCGCTGACCTGACCGGCGCGCAGTGCCTGCTGATCCCGGACACTGCACTGCACACGATCGCCGTGCTGCCCCGGCTCGAGGAGGCCCTGGGCGTGCCCGTGCTCACGGCCAACCAGGTCACCGCCTGGCAGGGGCTCCGCCTGGCGGGCCACCCGGCTCGCGTCCAGGGGCTCGGGGCGCTGTTCAGCCGCTGAGCAGGTCGCCGGCCCCTGAGCGGATCCACACCGGTGGCGCAACGACTCCTGCCGATCCGGCGTCGCCAACGTGGTGACTCAGTACACCTAGTGTGCGGCCTCGTGCCAGGAGGAGCCCACGCCCACGTGCACATCCAGTGGGACGTCGAGCTCGGTGGCGGCACCCATGTGGGTGGTGACCAGCTTCTCCAGGGCCTCGCGCTCCCCCGAGGCCACCTCGAAGATGAGCTCATCGTGGACCTGCAGCAGCAGCCGGGACTCGAGGCCCTCGGAGCGCAGCGCGGAGTCCACGCCGATCATCGCCTGCTTGATGATGTCCGCCGCGGAGCCCTGGATCGGGGCATTCAGCGCGGCCCGTTCGGCCATCTGGCGCAGCTGCCGGTTCTCGCTGCTCAGGTCCGGAAGGTAGCGGCGCCGCCCGAAGAGGGTGGAGGTGAACCCGTCCTGCTTCGCCTGGGTGACCACTTCGCGCAGGTAGTCGCGGACCCCGCCGAAGCGTTCGAAGTATTCGTTCATCAGGTTCCGGGCCTCATCGACCCCGATGCCCAGCTGCTTGGACAGCCCGAAGCTCGAAAGCCCGTAGGCCAGCCCGTAGCTCATCGCCTTGACCTTGGAGCGCTGCTCCGGGGTGATCTCCGAGGCCTCGACCCCGAAGACTTTGGCGCCGACGAAGTTGTGCAGGTCCTCCCCGGCGCGGAACGCCTCGATCAGTGCCTGGTCCCCGGAGAGGTGCGCCATGATGCGCATCTCGATCTGCGAGTAGTCCGCAGTCAGCAGGGTCTCGTAGCCGGAGCCGACCACGAAGGCGTCGCGGATCTTCCGACCGGCGGCGGTGCGGACCGGAATGTTCTGCAGGTTCGGGTGCAGCGAAGAGAGCCGTCCGGTGGCGGCCACGGTCTGCGCATAGGTGGTGTGGATCCGCCCATCCCCGGTGACGGCCTCCATCAGCCCGGTGACGGTCTGGCGCAGCTTGGTGGAGTCCCGGTGGTTCATCAGGTGCACCAGGAAGTCGTTCTGGGTCTTGATCAGCAGCGCCTGCAGCGTCTCCACATCGGTGGAGTAGCCGGTCTTGTTCTTCTTCACCCCGGCGGTGGGCAGCTCGAGCTCCTCGAACAGCACGGTCTGCAGCTGCTTGGGCGAGCCGAGCTTCACCTCGTGCCCGACCACTGCGTAGGCCTCCTGCGCGGAGGCCTCGATGGCGGCGGCGAACTCGGCATCCAGCGAGTCCAGCTTCTCCGGGCTCACCGCGATGCCGGTGAGCTCCATCTGCAGCAGGATCTCGGCCAGCGGGATCTCCATCTCACGCAGCAGCTTCTCGCCGTTGCGCTCGACCAGCTGCTCCCCCAGCGCCTGGGAGAGCTGGTGCAGCAGCATCCCGTGCAGCGCGGCGGTGTCCAGGTCCTCCGCGGTCACCCCGGGCAGCAGGTCCTGAGAGGAGAACAGGTCCGGGCCCTGCGGTCCGGACGCCTCGGCGTCGTCCTCGCTGTGGCCGCCGAGGTAGGAGGCCGGGTCGGTGGAGGCTCCCAGGTACTGGGTGACCAGCTCGGTGAAGGCGAAGTTCCGCCGGTCCGGCTGGATCAGGTAGCCGGAGATCAGGGTGTCCTCCACGGCGCCGCGCAGGCGCAGTCCGCGCCAGGCCAGCCGCTTGCCGGCGTCCTTGATGTCGTGGACCAGCTTCGGCGCTTCCGAGTCCTGCAGCCACTCGGCGAAGACTGCGTCGGCGGCCGCGTCGAGCGAGGTCAGCGAGAGCGCCAACGCGGGGATGCCGGTCGGCTCGGCGGCAGGCTCCCCGGCGTCGTCGTCGGTCTCTGCAGTCTCGGCAGCATCAGCAGCTCCAGCCACGTCCCCGGAAGCCGAGGGCACCAGCACGACGGCGAGTGCCTCAGCCACACGGGCGGCTTCGTCGCGCTTGGGCTTGGTGGTCAGCGATTCACCGGCGCGGTCCAGGCAGACCGCGATCGCCATCGGCGCTCCGGCGTGGGCCTTGAGGAACGCGGAGATCTCCTCTGCCTGTTCGGTCACTGTCACCGCGGGGAGCGCGTCGGTGGGGGTGGGCGCGACCACGGTCTCCGGGAAACGGGCGGCGAAGGTCTCGAAGAGCCGTTCGCGGATCTGGTTGAACTGCAGCGCGTCGAAGAGCGGCTCCAGCACCTCGCGGTCAGGGACCTTCAGCTCTGAGTCCTCCAGCGCCACGGGCAGCTCGAGGTCGCGGAGCAGCAGGTTCAGCTCCAGGTTGCGCTCCACATCGGCGAGTGCCTCCCGCAGGTTCTCCCCGGCCTTGCCGCCGATCAGGTGGGCGTTCTCGATGATCCCGCGGGTGGAGCCGTATTCGGTGATCCACTTCGCCGCCGTCTTGGGCCCGACCTTCGGCACGCCGGGCAGATTGTCCGCGGACTCCCCCACCAGTGCGGCGAGGTCCGGGTACTTCAGCGGCGGGACCAGGTACTTCTCCTCCACCCCGGCGGGGTCGAGCATCGCGACCTTGGAGAGTCCCGAGGTGGGGTACATCAGGGTGGTGCGCTCAGTGACGAGCTGCAGGGTGTCGCGGTCGCCGGAGACGATGAGGGTCTCCCAGCCGGCGGTGTCGGCCTTCGTGGCGTAGGTGGCGACGATGTCATCGGCCTCGTAACCCTCCAGGGTCACCGTGGCGATGTTCATCCCCTCGGCGACCTGCTTGATCAGGTCGATCTGGCCGCGGAACTCCTCGGGGGTCTTCGCGCGGCCTCCCTTGTATTCGGCGTAGGAGGTGTGCCGGAAGGTGGGCGTGTCCAGGTCGAAGGCGAGGATCACGTGGGTGGGCAGCTCCTCACGGATCAGCTTGAGCAGCATGTTCGTGAAGCCGTGCACCGCATTGGTGTATTGGCCGGAATCCGTCAGGAAGCTCTCGGTGGGCAGGGCGTAGAAGGCCCTGAACGCCATGGAGTGACCGTCGATGACCAGGAGTTTATTGGGACTAGTTGACACGAGCCCCAGCCTATCGCGACCCCCGCGCTCACCCCAGACCTCTCACGGGCCCCACGCCGCTCCGGTTCGTGGGGCGGATGTCCGTCGCTCCCCGCCGGCATCTAAACTGGAGCCCATGACTTCTCAGCCTGACGCCCTCGACCACCTTTCCAGCAGCGCCGTCCCCGGTGCGCCCACCCCTTTCCCCGACGAGCAGGAGCGCGCCGCCCGGATGGAGGCCGCCGGGATCCCTGAGGAGTATCAGCAGTGGACCGGCCCGCATGGGGTCACTCCGCTGGGCGTGAAGATGGGGCTGCGCTACGTGGAGATGCACCCGGACAAGATGGTGGCCACCCTCCCGGTGGCGGGCAACGAGCAGAACATGGGCCTCTTCCACGGTGGCGCGCATATGGTGCTCGCCGAGACGCTCGGCTCGATCGCCGCGATCCTGCACGCGCGGGTCAACCTGGGTGTGGACAATGCCGTGGTGGGCACCGAGCTCGGCGCCACCCACCATCGCTCGGTCACCGAGGGCATGGTCACGGCCACCTGTACCCCGATCAACCTGGGCCGGCAGCTGACCAGCCACGAGATCGTGATGACCGACGACGCCGGCCGCCGCCTCTCGACCGCCCGGATGACGAACATGATCCTGCCCAACCGGAGCTGAACGGGAAATCATGCGCCCATAGCGGGTTGTAGTCATACGCAGCAGATTCGACTCGATCAGCGCGGAAAACCCTCAATTCAATTCGTGACACCGGCGATTTCAGAAAACACCCCTGACATGGACTAAAGTCACTATCAGGTACTTTCTGAACGAAAAGCTTGAGGGGTTCTGGAATGATCGACGAAAAGAAGCGACAGAGCGCGCTCGACGCCATGAAGATTCTCGACACGCCGCGCGACGAGCGTGTGGACCGGATCACGCGGATGGCTCAAGAGCTCTTCGACGTACCCATGGTGAGCGTGAATCTCCTCGACAATGATCGCCAGTGGAGCAAGTCCTCGGTCGGGCTCGGCAGCCGAGAAACCCCCCGCAAGTACGCATTCTGCGAATCAACCATCCAGCAGACCGGCACCCTGGTCATCGAAGACCTGAAGCAGGATGAGGCGTTCGCGGCGAGTCCCTATGTCGAAGGCGCCCCACACCTGCGCTTCTATGCCGGTCACCCGTTGCAGGCCCCGGGCGGCGAACAGGTGGGAGCGCTGTGCCTCATCGACACCAAGCCTCGTGAGCTCGATGAGCAGGAACGCGACCTCCTCGAAGATCTCGCCCGCTGGGTCCAGACCGAACTGGCGCAGCAGCAGGAGCTCGACCACGCCGTCGTGGTCCAGCGCGCACAGACTCCCCGCAATCTCCCCCAGCCCGCGGGATTCACCGTCACCGCCGGCTCCGCCCCGGCCGGGTGCGTCTCTGGGGACTTCCATGATGTGGTTCTCCGTGGGGATCAGCTGCGGGTCACCCTGGCCGACGTCATGGGCAAGGGCCTCGGCGCAGGGATCATCGCCTCCGCCGTCCGCGCCTCGATGCGCACCGCTCCGGAGCGTTCCCTGCAGGCCACGGTCGCTGAGATCGATTCTCTCCTGGAGCAGGACATCGGTGATCTGCACATGTTCGTCACCATGTTCTGCGCCGACATCGACACCCGCACCGGCCAGATCAGCTACGTCGACGGCGGACACAGCCTGAGCTTCATCCATCGCGCCGACGGCAGCTGGGAGCACCTGGAATCCACCGGGCTGCCGCTGGCGATGGGCATGGGCGAGCCCCACGAACTGAACACCGTGCAGCTGCACCCCGGAGATGCCCTGCTCTCCTGCAGCGATGGACTCCTGGACCTTCTGGACCTCGAGGACCCCTACGGGCAGGTGGAGCAGGTCCTGCGCGAGCAGGGTCTCGAAGGTGCTGTCAAGGAGGCGCTGCGCCGTGCCGAGCAGGCAAAGGCCCCCGATGATGTCACGGTGGTCGTGGTCCGCAGAGACTCCTGACGTGTCGTCGGCAGGGGCCGGAGCACTACTGCACCCCTGTCGCCGCACCTCCGATCGGCGGGACTGTAGATTGTGGGCATATCTGCCTCTAGACGAGATCGGCCACCCGCACCGGAGCGCAGCCCAGCAGGTCCAACCCGAAAGAGAACCTTGATGTCTCCTCTCCGTCGGCACGACAACCACACCGCCCTGTCGGCAGCAGACCGTTGGCCCCGCGGCGCCGCACTGGCGGTGGCGACCGCACTGATGCTTGCGATCTCTGCATGTTCACCTGGGCAGGACGACGATCCGGGTGCCGGGGAAGGCAGCCCCACCGCGGTGGTCGAATCCGAGGCGGGCACACCGGAAGCGGATGAACCAGCTGAACCAGCTGAGCCAGCGGAGACCGACGCCACCAGCGGTGAGGAGGGTGAGGTTGAAGCTTCACCCACACCGGCCCCCGACGAAGCCGACGGACCTGAAGACGCCGAAGACCAGAGCAACGAGGCCGCCACCGAGACCGCACCCCCCGCCGCGTTCGAGATCCCGGCCATCGATGCCAGCTCCGAGCTGCTGCACTTAGGCCTGAGGGACAACGGCACCCTGGAGGTCCCACCCGGTGACCCAGGTTCCCCAGCCAGCTGGTACACCGGATCCCCCGCCCCAGGCGACCAAGGCCCTTCAGTATTGCTGGGCCATGTCGATGACTCTCTCGGCGAGCCAGGGGTCTTCGCTGATCTGCCAGAACTCGTCGAAGGCGACGAGATCACCGTGGGACAAGAAGACGGCGGCACCGCGACCTTCGTGGTCACCAAAGCCGAGCAATACGGCAAGAACACCTTCCCCACCCTCGAGGTCTACGGCAACACCGAAGACCCCGAACTCCGACTGATCACCTGCGACGGATACGACCAGGCCACCGGAGAGTACGAGGACAACTACGTGGTCTACGCCACCCTCGCCAGTTAGAGACCGAATGGTCGGTCCGACACAGCGGACCCCAGCACTTCCCGCGCGGAGAATAATCAGTCTTTCGATATCGATAAAGGTTTAGCTAGTTGAGGCGGATCGGTGAGCTGAGAAACTTTTTTTGGATTTTCACCATCCGATCCTGATGTCGCTCCGAACTCCGCGTACATGGCCTGGTCGACACCACGATCAGAGGCCGTGCGACCAAATCACTGTGACGAGGAGTCCCTCAAATGTTTAAAACCAAACTGTTCGCCGTCCCCACCCTCGCGCTCGGCGCAATCCTTCTGGGCGCAGGCCCAGCCATGGCCCACTCCGAGCACGGCGGAGCCAGCGATGGCGCCGCCACATCGACCTCCAGCGAGTCCTGGTCCTTCCAGGCCAACCTCGACTCGCTGAACAACAGCGGCACCGTCGGTGACGTCCTCATCGAGGGCCAGGGCAACCAGGCCACGGTCTACATGACCGTCGACGGCGCAGCCGAGACCTTCATGGACGGACCCTTCCCCCACGCCCAGCACATCCACTTCGGCGCCCAGGGCACCTGCCCCGGCCCCGAGGCTGACGAAGACGGCGACGGTGTGGTCAACACCCCCGAAGGCGCTCCCTCTTACGGCGGCATCGGCACCTCGCTGACCACCGAAGGTGACACCTCCCCGGACTCCGGTCTTGCTGTGGAGCGCTTCCCCGGTGGTTCCAGCTACACCTACGAGCGTGACCTTGAGATCGCCGATGATGTTCTGGCCTCCATCGTTGATGGCACCGGCGTCGTCGTGGTCCACGGTGTCAACCCCGAGCTGATGCCAGAGGAAGCTGCGGCGAAGCAGAGCACCCTAGATGAGTCCCTGCCCCTGGCAGCGACCCTTCCCGCTGCCTGCGGCACCCTGACCGCCTCGCAGATGGACGGGATGCCTGAAGGCGGCGCCGACACCGGCGTCTCCGGCGGCTCACAGGGTGCAGATATCGCTATGGCCGCCGGCGGCGGCGCACTCGCCCTGGGCGCCATCGGTGCCGGTGCCTTCTTCATGCGCCAGCGCACCGTCGAGTCCTGATCTCGAGTCGACCGGACTCTGACCGGTCGAATCGAGCCTGAGGGCTCATGCATCGCGTCACAGCGATGCGCCTACAGCGGTGGCCCCACTTCGAACTTCCGAGTTTGAAGTGGGGCCACCCCTGCCCGTCACAGAATCCCGAGAAGCTCCTCACGGGCGTCAGTCACTTCTGGAGAGGTCGACGTGGGCAAGCCACGAGATCGCGTGACTGACCAGCCCACAAGAATCCGCCGCCTCGGCCTCCTCCTTGTCCCCGCCACCCGGACCAGAGCGCAGCCCAGCAGGTCCAACCGAAAGAGAACCTCCATGTCTCCTCTCCCTCGGCACCACCACGAGACCACCTGTGCGGCCTCCGGCGGCCGGCACCGTGGTGCGGCACTGGCGGTGGCGACCGCACTGATGCTGGCGATCTCGGCATGTTCACCCGGGCAGGACGACGATCCGGGTGCCGCGGAAGACACCGCCACCGCGGTGGTCGAATCCGAGGCGGGCACTCCGGAAGCGGATGAGCCAGCAGAGACCGACGCCACCAACGATGAGGAGGGTGAGAGCGAAGCCTCCCCGACACCGACACCGGCCCCCGACGAAGCCGACGGACCTGAAGACGCCAAAGACCAGAGCAACGAGGCCGCCACCGAGACCGCACCCCCCGCCGCGTTCGAGATCCCGGCCATCGATGCCAGCTCCGAGCTGCTGCACTTAGGCCTGAGGGACAACGGCACCCTGGAGGTCCCACCCGGTGACCCAGGTTCCCCAGCCAGCTGGTACACCGGATCCCCCGCCCCCGGAGACCAAGGCCCTTCAGTATTGCTGGGCCATGTCGATGACTCTCTCGGCGAGCCAGGGGTCTTCGCTGACCTGCCAGAACTCGTCGAAGGCGACGAGATCACCGTGGGACAAGAAGACGGCGGCACCGCGACCTTCGTGGTCACCAAGGCCGAGCAATACGGCAAGAACACCTTCCCCACCCTCGAGGTCTATGGCAACACCGAAGACCCCGAACTGCGACTGATCACCTGCGACGGATACGACCAGGCCACCGGAGAGTACGAGGACAACTACGTGGTCTACGCCACCCTCGTCGGCTGAGGTCGAGAGGGCCATTCAGGGACAGCAGCACTCGAATGCCCCGAGCGTATGAGCTTTTGATTGCTATATCGGAAAATAGATCACCGCGGCGGGCCCGTCGCAATTGATCCATCGGTAGTTAGAATGACGAAATATTTCTCGAAATGATAGTGACGTGGGTTACTCTGATGAAGTCGCGGCCAGGAGTCCCCTGGTCACGGCCACACCCACTGTGACGAGGAGTCCCTCAAATGTTTAAATCCAAACTGTTCGCCGTCCCCACCCTCGCGCTCGGCGCAATGCTCCTGGGCGCAGGCCCAGCCATGGCCCACTCCGAGCACGGCGGAGCAACCGATGGCGCCGCCACCTCGACCTCCAGCGAGTCCTGGTCCTTCCAGGCCAACCTCGACCCGCTGAACAACAGCGGCACCGTCGGTGACGTCCTCATCGAGGGCCAGGGCAACCAGGCCACGGTCTACATGACCGTCGACGGCGCAGCCGAGACCTTCATGGACGGA
>NZ_JAJOYV010000013.1:0-27883 GCF_022565855.1 Nesterenkonia sp. AY15
CCGAAGTGGATGTGCTGGGCGTGGGGGAAGGGTCCGTCCATGAAGGTCTCGGCTGCGCCGTCGACGGTCATGTAGACCGTGGCCTGGTTGCCCTGGCCCTCGATGAGCACGTCACCGACGGTGCCGCTGTTGTTCAGCGGGTCGAGGTTGGCCTGGAAGGACCAGGACTCGCTGGAGGTCGATGTGGCGGCGCCATCGGTTGCTCCGCCGTGCTCGGAGTGGGCCATGGCTGGGCCTGCGCCCAGGAGCATTGCGCCGAGCGCGAGGGTGGGGACGGCGAACAGTTTGGATTTAAACATTTGAGGGACTCCTCGTCACAGTGATGTTGTCATACGGCCTCTGATCGTGGTCGCGTCCAGGCCATGTACGCGGAGTTCGGAGCGACGGCAGGATCGGATGGTGAAAATCCAAAAAAAGTTTCTCAGCTCACCGATCCGCTTCACCCGGAGGTTCCCGCCTGCTCGGCATTGGCAAAGATTCGGACTGTCATCCTTTTGAAGATGATGGTGTGAAACGGGACCATACTGAGGCAGAGGAGACATGGAGGTTCCCTTTCGGGTTGGACCTTCTGGGCGGCAGCGATGTCATTCGGCTTGTCACTGTCCGCTCCGGGGTGAGGGCCCGAATACGGCAGGCCAAGGGCGAACCGCAGCATGGAGCTCGCACAATCTCTTTGTTAATGAGGAAAGGCCGCTGGAGATGAATGGAGCCTAGGAGCCACGAACCGTTGCCCCAGGCTCCATCTCGGAAGAGTCCGTTAACGGTTGGGTGGGGTTCGGATCGGGAGACCCGCGACGGTCAGGTCGGCACGTGCCTGTTCCCAAGTCGTCGCGACGTCGTCACCGACGACTGTGCAGCATCGGAGGGACACATCGTGTCCGCCCACACCCCTAGAGCGCCGGTATGACCGGTCTCTGAGAAATCTGACACGCGGTGGCCAATTCATTGGGACAAGTCCGCCCTAAGCGGGAACCTCTACCTGACGGATCTCGCGGTCCTGTCACATGCGGCCCGAGCTGCCATGGGATGGGACATCTCGATGGAACGCGGTCTGTCTCACTAACGTGTCGAAATCCTCAGAGTTGTCCTACTCGAGCCCTCTGGGTCTGGCCCCAGACTGGCAACCCCGAAAGTCGTAGGGTGAGTCCAGGGGTACCCCTGATTATGGTCCCGACCTGCGTGAAGACGTAGGGCACAAGGAACTCTTCCTGCCCTGCGTGACTTGCGTGGTGATTCGGCGCCCTCGGCCAGGAGGAGAAGTGGGTACGCAGGAGCTGACCCTATGGGTAACGCCCGAGAGGCAGCGGTCCTCCGGCAGGTAGTGCATTGCTGCCCGACTTGCTAGAGGGCTATTGCGAGGCCAATGATGCCGGCGTCAGGCGGTTTCCCGCGCGGGGACGCCGTGGGACAGCTCACGGTCCGCGAACGCGGGGTCGTCGGCGAAGGACTTGATCCGGGCCACCCGGTAGATGATCAGCGCATATACCGCCTTGGCAGTGATGTCAGCCACCGAGTAGCCGATCTGTTGGCCGACCCAGGCATCCGCCCCGGAGACGTTGAGCATCGGCAGTAGGTAGGCGACAGGGTAGACCGCCCAGCTGCCCAGCAGAAGCCAGCGCAGGTTGCTCAGCGAACGACGTACGCCCACCGGTTGCAGGTCGAGAGAGGCGGTCAGCTGGACGAACAGCACGTAGAGGATGTAAAGGAACGGGATCATCGAGAGCCCGAAGAAGACTCCCCGGACAGTGTTGTCGTCGCTGATCTCGCCTGGATATCCGAGGGCGATCATCAGTACTGCTGCAGGGACCAGGCGCCACAGCAACTTGGACTGCAAGGCGCTGGCCAGTGCTAGCACCGCGATCAGCTCGACCAGCAGCAGTGGCACCGTCAAGAGCCAGTCCACGTACCGGTAGCCCTCGTTGAACGAGGCACCTGCCGCCTGGGTGTAGATGCCGTCGCCACCGACGGCGTCAGAGACGAAGGCCTCCTTGAAGGAGTCGAAGATGCGGAAGTAGTGGTATGCCGCGATGCCGCAGACCACGATGGCCACGGTGATGGCCTGCCGGTAGCGGGGCAGGATCCGGGGCAGGCAGATGAGCAGGAACACGGCGGTGAAGAGTTGCGAGGCGATGACCAGTGACAGGAAGTTGTAGACGGTGTCGAACTGTCCTTGCGTCAGGGTTTCGGGTATCACGAGTCCTCCATCGGGAAGGCCGCGCTCCACTTTGCAAGCCGCGGCGATACTTTAGTGGATATTTGACATACTAAACTATATGCCGACGATCGATCAACCAGCTGTCGTAGGATCAGGCGGAACACGATGGCCGGGCGGGTAGTGCACATGTCCTAGCCTCGACAGGAGGAAAGATGCCCCAGAACCAGCACGACAGGCACATACTGACAGGCTTCCCCAACGCGGCCATCCACCTCCTGAGGGCCCTTGAGGAAGAGCGGCAACGCCTCGCAGAGGCGCATTCCCTCTCCACCACGGACCTCCGAGGCCTCTTTCGCATCGCCGAATCGGGAGACCTGACCCCCAAGGAGCTGGCTGGCCATCTCGCCTTGACCGGCGGGGCGGTCACCGGCATCTCAAGACGCCTCGTCGCCGCAGGGTTGCTGCAACGCGTCACCCACCCGGAGGACCGGCGTAGCGTGCGACTGCAGCTGACCAGCGAAGGACACCGGACCATCTCTGCGATCCACGCCGACTTCATCACTATGGTGGCTCGAGCGACCCACGGGCTCTCGCAGGAGGATGTGAAGACTGCGAACGATGTCCTGTGGCGGGTCACCGGCGCATTGGGGGAACGGCAGTCCGCGCTCCGTGCCGGGCGCTCCCTCCCGGCCGACACCCCCTGAGGCGTGCTGGTCGCGGCCGCTGATTCTGGTAGCTACGGATAGTTCGAACAGGCAGGCCTCGTGAGAGTCGTGACTCGTGCACTTGCCCCAGAGTCGTAAGTGTCCGAACGCCGACAGAATCGACGTATTCGAGGGTGGTCTCAAGAAGTGCGCCAGAGCGACTCGTGTGACAAGTGTCATTCTTCGCCAGATGAGTGGGACGACCGACACGTTGTGCGACTTCCTGCGCAAGTGTGGGATCCCGCGGATCTTGTCACATGGGCCAGGCGCTGACGTGGGAAGTGACGTTTCTCGCGGGCATGGGCAGTCTCTTCAACTTGTGGCAATGCTCAGGTTCGTTTGCGGTTACGTCCCGACTACCCCAGGTGAGGGTGCAGCAGTGTCTCTATTGCCTGAGGGTCCCTAAGTATGGAGATAGGTGTAGCGGATAGGGCACCCCTGCGGGCATCTTTGTCGGGCGGGGTAAACGGGCATCCCAGCGATGACAGGGGCGCAAGACGTCGATTAGGTGGATCACGCGCGGTTGCCGACCGACTTGCGGGCAGCGTGAAGGATTCGCCTTAGGCTAGATCGGACCTGCTGCGCGATCACGTGTCAACTGCTCCACGCCCTAGGCGGGGTCCGCGTTTCAGCTGGTCGTGGAGCGTATCCGCGCCGGCTAGCGAAGCTCCGGCCCGTTCGTTGCTGACATCATCGTGTTCATGGTTGTCCTCGCTTCAGTGGTGCTCCACCCTCTCGCCGTCTGACTCAGCGCTCCGCGCAGCCACTGCCATCAGAGATTCGTCCATCAAGGAGAGAGACCATGCTCGAAAAAACCATCATCCTCACTGGGGCCAGCGACGGGATCGGAGCTGCAGCTGCCCGCCAGCTCGTCGCAGACGGCCACAAGGTCGCCCTTGTGGGTCGCTCGAAGCACAAGACCGAAACCCTGGCGCACGAGCTCGACACCGAGTTCTTCCTCGCTGACTTCACCAGGCTCTCCGAGGTCAGGACACTTGCTGCGCGTTTGAAGGACCAATATCCCCGGATAGACGTTCTTGTCAACAACGCCGGCGGCATCTTCGGGGATCAGACTCGCACTGAAGATGGGTTCGAGAAGACGCTGCAGGTGAACCACCTCGCGCCGTTCCTGCTCACCAACCTCCTGATGGACACGCTCACGGCGAGCAAAGCGTCGATCATCAACACGTCCAGTGTGGGCGCGCGTTTCTTCGGCAGGATCGACCTCGATGACCTCAATAACGAGCGGAGGTACTCCGCGAACAAGGCCTATGGCGACGCGAAGTTGGCCAATATCCTCTTCGCCAAGGAACTTGACCGCAGGTTCTCCGACCAGGGAATCTCCGCGGTCGCCTTCCACCCCGGAAACGTGATGACAAGCTTCGCTTCAGATACCACCAGCGTGATGCGGTTCATCTATCAGACCCCCCTGGGACGAATGACTGGTCTCATCAGCCCCGAGCAGGGCGCGCTACCCCTGGTGTGGCTTGCTGCGGGCGCGCCGGGCCGGGAGTGGGTCTCGGGTGAGTATTACGAGAAGCAGAAGACCGCCAAGACCAACCCTCAAGCCGCGGACGTGCAACTGGCAGCCGGACTGTGGGACAAGAGCGCTGAGCTCGTAGGGCTCTCCACCGCCGCGCAGTAGCCGTCTGGTCGGGTAGCAGGGCGTCTTGTCTGGGTTCGGCGGTGTTCAGGACGCGCTGGCCTCTGCGAGACCAGAACGCCGCGCACTCCGGGGTGAACCAGAGGCGCCGCGAAACCCTCCACGAGACGAGAAGCTTTCCTCCGACGTACGGGCGCCCGTAGACCGGTCGCCTTGAGGACACTCATGGTCCACTCCAGGACTCGATGCCCGCATAGGGGTCTGAACCGTACTGGGATTGATGGAGAGTCTGGTCTGCCCCGGGTTTGATGGCGTCAGCGAATCCACATTGGTTGCGCTGCAATCCACGAGACGAGTGGGTCAAAGTCTGCTACCCAAAGTCGGTCGAGTTCGAGGAGGCTTTCGTATGGCACGTGGCCTCGTGTGGTGCTCGACCAGAACAAGCCCGAGTAGTGGCGCTGATTGCGATAGGTGCGTGGTTCGCGGATCGGCAGGGCTCTTGACAGCCGGTGTTGATCTACAGCGCCCACAGTGGTTTCAACCAGGGTTCCCTCTTGGGAGAGGTGCTCCAGCTTGGTTCTCAAAAGCAGTTGAGCGTCCATGCCTTCACTATTCTCGCGGTGACACGATATCGGGAGGGTGACACGCACGTGACACGAAACTGAGACAGTGACACGAAAAACGGGATCCTAATGTAGGGTCCTGCGGATCTTGTCACACGGGTCGGCCGCTGACATGGGGAATGACATTGCGCTGAGACGCGGTCTGTCTCACTTACTTGTCGTAATCCCCAGGCGCGAACGCAGGGGAGCTCAAACAGTCGTCGCGAGGGGCTCGCTGAGATGTTCTGTGGAGAAGCTGGCTCGCCCGGGACCGTTTGGTGAGCCACATGCGCAACTGAGGTGAAGGCTCGATGCGACGGGCGGGAAGCCGAACATGTGAAGTGTCCGATAAAGAGCGGCTAGTTGTTCCCGGCGAGAACTGCGACGTATTCAAGCTGGCTCCTATAGCGCGATGATTGCTCCTGGTCCAGGCCATAGCCAAGCTCGCCGAGCGCTACGACGATCCGGAACTGCACTACGGACTCCTCGAAGCGCTCAGCGTACATAAGCGACTAGCCAACCTGTGTCGAAACGCGATGATCATCGAGCCAGCAATATCTGGAATCTGGGTCTGCTGGCTGGGTCGACTGGTCTAACAATCGGCAACTCCGCGGGACTCTTGGGATGCTCACCCCGATAGAGTTCGAGAAGCTCCACAATCAGGCCCTCACTCGAGAGCCCGAACCCGCAAAGTAGCGGCATCGAACCTGGGCCGGTTCAGTTTGAATCCGAAAACGATGCGCTGTCCAGAAGGATTCACACCAGAAAGAGGGACGTCATGACCAATTGGCGGATCAGGGACTTCTACTCAGCGGACCTTGACGGGATCCTGCACCTCTGGGAAACGCTCAAGTCCCACAATCTCGAACCGGTATACGCGATCTCTGAAGTAGTGGCCTCGTGCGAGAAGGACCATGCTGTGGTGGCGGTGCAGGGTGAGCAGGTGGTGGGCGCCGCCGTCGGCCGCGCGGCACATGATCAGGGCTGGATCGTATTCCTGGCCACCCTGCCCGAATACTCCGACCTGGGAGTCGGCACCGCGCTGTTGGCCGCTGTCGAAAACCGGATGGCACCGCACGGGCTGAACAAGCTCTCGGCGCTGATCCCGGAATCCGAAACCCGCGTGGAGGCCTTCCTGGGCCGCGGCTTCGCCCTGAAGCAGAACCTGCGATACTTCGAACGGACCATACCCGTCCAACGCCAGGAACTCGGCGCACTCGGCCAGCTCGGCGGACGCGTCCTCGCCCGGGACCTATGGGATAACGTCGCGGGAATGCGCAAGGAGAAGGAACTGCTCGAGCGCCGGCTCGTCCTGCCTCTTGCCGAAGCGGACCTCGCGGACGAATTCGGCGTGGTGCCACCGCGCGCCGTGGTTCTCTTCGGCCCGCCCGGCACCGGGAAGACCACTTTCGCCAAAGCCATCGCCTCCCGCCTCGAGTGGCCCTTCGTCGAAGTGTTTCCCTCCCGCCTCGCCGCCGACCCGCAGGGCCTGGCGGGAGCGTTGCGCGAAACGTTCCTCGAGATCGCCGACCTGGAGCACGCCGTGGTGTTCATCGACGAGGTGGAAGAAATCGCCTCCCAGCGCTCCGGCGAACCGCCCTCGCCGCTGCAGGGAGTCACCAACGAGCTCCTCAAGATCATCCCGGCCTTCCGCGAACAGCCCGGGCGCCTACTGGTCTGCGCTACCAACTTCATTCGCGCGCTGGACACCGCCTTCCTTCGCCACGGCCGTTTCGACTACGTCATCCCCATCGGACTGCCGGACCGGCAGGCCCGCGAAGCCATGTGGCAGCGCTTTATCCCGTCACCCGTAGTGGACGCCGTGAACGTGGAACTGCTCGTGGCACGCACCGAAGGATTCTCCCCTGCGGATATCGAATACGCGGCACGCAGTGCCTCCCAGCAGGCACTGGAAAAAGCAGTGTACGACGACGGCCGGCTGGCTTCAGTCGGTACGGCTTCGGCCCGGGAGGCGCTACGGAAGGGACCCTCTACACAGGACTACCTCGACGCAATCTCTGAAACCCGCACCACCGTCAGCGCCGAAGTGCAGCAGGACTTCTTGGAAGATATCGACGCCCTAGGCCGTGTGTAGTGGCTGGGGAGACTTGGCCGGTGCTTCTGAACTGTGGGCTGACGGCGTCAAAGCCGATAGCTAAACTCGCTGACCCTAGTCTTTTTGTTTCGGTGGTAAGTGTAGGATCCCGCGGATCTTGTCACACGGGTCAGGCGCTGACATGGGGTGTGACATGTCGGTGAGACGCGGTTTGTCTCACTAACTTGTCGTAATCCTCAGGCTTGTCCGTATTCCATACCGGCTGTCACCCGACGAATAGTCGTCACCAGCGCCCTAGCTTCTGCAGTCAGGCGCACGAGTCGATATCACGCCATGTCCCATGGAGGATCTAGCTTCCACCCTCTACCGTGGAGAGATGAGTGTTGTACGGATTCGGTTCAGCTCACTCCGCGGTTATTGTGACAAGTGCCCTCCTGCTCACGGGCTGTGGCAGCGAAGAACCGGCACCTCAACCCTCGACGTCTCCGACCCAGCACGGCGCCGACTCCTCAGAGCCCTATCGTGAGTTGGTGGAGATGACCTCTGAGGAAGACCGGCCGCGCGGTGAGGTCCAGGAGCCCGTCGAAGTACTTTTCTCCCCGCACTATGTGAGGTTGGGAGACTACAAGCAAATCCACGAAGACGTCCTACGGTTCCATTTCTACATGGGCAACTTTGATTGCGATGGGTTGCAGTCCAGGGTGGAAGAGACCGAAGACGAGATAGCCGTCGCAGTAATCACCGGGACGCGCGAGGGCGGGGACGGGTGTTCGGAGGAGGCCGTTTTTGGAGCCATCGACGTCGAACTCGAGAATCCCGTGGGCGACCGCGAAGTCGTGGACCTCAGCCAGCGCCTCTGAGCACCATCGCTCTACGTGGATGCTCCAGGGCTGACAGAAATAGGCTCCCCGCGAAGGAACTGTTGGCACCATTCACCTAGGGCCATCAATTCGGTAGGAGCTGGACGCGGGCGCCCCTGTCAGATTCTTGCTCATCGGCGGCCGGCGACGACCACCAGCGCTCCAACCCCTGGCCCACTGGTTAAGCGTAGGGTCCGCCAAAAACGTCCTCGACAACCAGGCGGGGATTTATGGGGTCTGCGGCCCATGTGCATCCGCCGTCGCTAGTTGCCGGCATAGGTCTGGCATGCGCCTGGTCCGCACTCGTGGTCATGCGGTTCCTTGAAAGGCGCGGCGGATCACTCCCGTTCAGGACTCCAGAACGGGAGCTGCGTCTTTGTGGAAGCCTTGTTCGTCACGATGCCAACGCTGTACTCCGCGCGAGTTACTGCCACATATAGCTTCGCTAGCGTGGATGGAGCCAACTCCCGGTTACTTTCCAAGTACGCGATCATGCCAGTAGTGGGGTGCACAAGCACGTCTTCGAAGCTGAGCCCTTTCACCTTGCCCATGTTGCGGGCGCTCGGACCAGCTTTTCGGTTTCGGCGATCCCAGCGAAGTTCCTGGGGCTTGTGCCTCGCGGTGTACGCGCCGACGGCTGATTCGTGCACTAGGAAGACGCCGGTGTGATGGCGAGTCCCAGGTTCTTTGGTCGAAGTCGTTGGTTCGAGACGTGGGTATAAAGAGTCGGCGAAGTCGCAGATCTCCTGCAACGACCTTCGGCACTCGTTTTTGTTCTCGCGAGCAACAATGCCGTCCTCAACCCTCTCGTTGATCCAGTCTATGAACCCGGAACCACGATATTTCTTGTGTTTCACCTGGGCGTTTGTACTGTAAACCGCCTGCCGGGGGTCACATACCATCACCACCCGGATACGCGAGGCGAGCAAAGCATCTAGGAGGTCCAAGTCATACCCGCTCATGTCCTGGGCTTCATCGATGTAGATCTCGTCCCAAAGAAGCTCCAAGCGCTGAATCATGGCACCGGAGACAGCTTGATTGATTTCGCAGGCGGCCTGAGAGAGGAAATCGCTATACACGTCCCCTGCGCTGTTAAGGAAGTACTTGTTGAAGTTCCGTAAGCCTGCTCGCTGAGCGTACACGGGGCGCTCATGGAAATGGATCGAGCGGACGAAATTTGGCTCTTGGGTTTTTGATACCTGTAGTGGCTTGACGCATTCTCTTAGAAGGAAACCAAAAAGGCTCATCGTATCAACGTTAGGGGGGTAGCCCGCGGGGAGTTGACTCAGTCGATCCTCGAGCTGGCGAAGGTTCTCGTTGGTATAAGTGACAATAAGGACACGTGACCCCGGGTCGGACGTGGCTTGCCGGATAAGTTCGTGGGTTTTACCCGATCCAGCCGAAGCAACTATGGCCAGGTTAGCTGGCGATGGCATCTATGGCCTCCGAAAGATACTTCGGCAACGTGAGCATCTCATTTGAGTTGAACAGCCTGAGAGCAGCCTCAGTCTTATTCTTGTTGTCTTGCATCCACTTGCAGACATCCTCGTCGGAACCAAATGTTTTTCCCAGCATCCGCTCGAGCTTCTCGTAACCGTTCGAATGGACAAGTTGTGGCTCTAGGGTCTTAAAGTTGTTGCCGTACCCGATACAAACACTGAGAAAGGCTTCCTGCTCGTAGTTCTCGTAGCGCTTCTTTACCGCTTCGTAGTCGCCATCATTATCGGTGACCACAACGCATGGACGACCAAGGGGCCGCGCCAGGTCCAGGAACCTTGGGGCTGACAGTCCCCTTACGTTGATTACGTCGATACCGTCCTCTATCGGAAGCGTTTTGAATCTATCTCTATAGGCTTTCTGCACGATGAGCTCATCCGAGGGGCCTTCTACCAGGATCACCTTTTTTGCTAGCACCAGCCTCAAGGTGTCGTAGCCAGCGAGCTTCGCGAAGTAGTCCGATGTGCTTGGGGGAAGACTTGTGAGCGAATGCACTCCCGTGTCGCCGAGCAGAAGTAGGTTGGAGAGACCGAGCTTGTTGATTACAAAGGAGCTGTGCGTCGCCAAAATCAGTTGGTGTTCATCGCAGTGATCCTGAATGTGGCGGATCAGCCTATTGAGCTCCCCGAAGGCCAGGTGATTTTCGGGCTCCTCGATAAGCACTACGCCTACTTCTCCAGCTTTGCGAGCCAGGGCGAGCATGATTTTTAGTTTGCTTTGCTCGCCACTTCCGAGCATGGAGAAGGGCACATCGTCTAGGTGAGGCGTCAGTGCATTGTCCCATTGGTTATTCTGCGAAGAATCTACGTCCAGCGTTAGCCGCTTCTTCGTTATCTCCCCGCGCTTGTCATTTAAAGCGGCATTGATGGCGACGATCGCCTGGTCTTCAACGAAAGACTCCTGAGCGCCTCTATAACCCGCGGAAAGCTTCGTGCGCTCTCCCTGTTCGAGGGCTTCCGCCACTATTTGCTTCAGGTAATAGTCGGTCCCCGATTGGAGGCGAATCCTTGACGCGTCGATAATCGCTGCGCGTACCGGGACTGCGCGGGGATTGATCGGAATGCCGTGGAAGCCAGTCCATTCAACCTTGTAGAACTCGGTCGGTACACGCCTGACACTGGAAGTGTTCTTGAGGTATGCCCGATATTCCGCCCGCAACTCCTTGTCCAGCGCAGCGCGCAATCTGATGCCTGGGGCCATACGAGCTTCAGCGTTATTGTCCCCGGTTAGGTGCTGAGTCTCCTTGGTTGCCTTGAGATACAGGTCGACGACGATGACAGGCGGGTCGGGAGGGTTGCTCGGTCGCTTCCGAAGCGTCTCTAGGTATTCTGCGGTCGCTTCGTCATTGATGAAGTGAGGATTGAGCTCGGTCGCGAAATGGCGCCCTTGCCATCTCCCGCTAAGCGCCAGGTTAATAGCCTCGACGACTGTTGACTTGCCCTGGTCGTTGGTTCCTACGAGGAGATTCAGACCGGTCTGAAATTTTATGTCTGCCTTTTTGAAGCGGCGGAAGTTCTCTAGATAAAGATGTTGCACCAGGCCGCGGTCTTGCGGCGCCGTCGTCTGACCGTCATTAGTGGTATCCGGTTGCACAGACATGTTGAAGTGTTCTCCTGCACCTTTAACTAAATCAGCTCTTAGGGTCTCCATTCTACGTAATAACTTAGCGGACTCTGTCGCTGGGGCGGATCTCCTTTGATCGTCCTTGCTTCGATGACAACGTATTTCCGAATGGAGAGCGGTGGGTGTCGCCAGAATGGTATGACCTGGGGGAGGTTGCGTACGACCCTCCTCTAACTCAGGGCGGCGCTACCTCGTTGCGGTCGAGGGGAGTCAAGCAGGGCCTCCCACGTCTTCGAACACCAGTAGCCTCGACGCTAGGAGCAAGAATGACAGGCAGCTATCAGTGCGATCTCGATTCGGCTGCTGCCATCGGCACAGGAAGGGCTGCGCGGGGTTCGCAGTGTTGTGGAGATGACGTTCCTAGCTTCACTTCCCGGGGACACTGGTCGGGGGTTGAAAGTCGACAGTCGCTAGGGAGTAGGAGAGTCAGCGAGGGGCGTCCTTGGCCCAGTCAGGGGTCGTCTCGAGTGCATCACGGAGCAACAGGTAACGCTTCCGTTTTCGGACCTGGTAGTCATCGTCTCCCCATTTAACCTCAGTCATTCGGAGAAGCCCGAAGTGCTTGAGCTCTTGTGTTGCCCGGGTCCACGTGTCATCAGAAAGCCCGTACTGCTTCTTTCGGTGACCGTCCATGAGTTCACCCTGAGGATGAGTGGACCCACCGTTGAGTTCTAGTAAAGCCATAAATACTGCGATTGCTCTTCCGCTGAGTCGCAGGATCCACATGTTGGTCCACAAAGTGAAGGGCACCCCGACCCAGCGGGGACCATTGCCATCCCACTCGTTCCCGGAACCGTCAGGATGCAGGAGAAGCAACCCGGTCTTTCCGTTGGTCAGTTGTGTAGTCGTGACTAATTTCTTCTCCTGCAACCATTTCTTGGCGTCGTTGGCTCGGCGAGGGCCCGTGTTTTCAGGCAGGTTTAGTGACTGAGCCAGATATCGCGTCGGTCGGTCGGGGAGCGTATGGGGAGCCTTCGTCGCTTGCATTGCAAGGGTCATGTGCAATTTGAGGCGCAACTCATTCGACTGCACGAGCCACGCGGCAGTCGGAGTGGCATCACCCCTCTTTACGTACTCGATCGGAAAGTTGACGCTCGTCTTCCGTTTCGATCTATCGGTTGCACGATTCAACGCTTCGATGGCTTCCGACGGGACGTCCATGAGGCTGCTCCGTCCAAGTAATTCACGTCCTCAGCGGAGAAACGTGGGGTACGGGGGTGCTGGGGGTACCTGGGCTACAAGAAGTACTTCTATATAAGGTACCGCTTCAACCGTGTTCTGTCTCCGCTGAGGGCGGCATGACGGTCCGGTGAAAACGTCATACGTCACCGCCGAGACCGGGCCAACACCTCGCTCAACCCGTAACTGACCAGCCTTGCTCATCAAGCAATGAAAGGGGAAAGTGTTCTTACAGCCAGATGCCCCCTTGTCCGCCAAGACCAAAGGGGGCATCTCGAAGAGAAGGGAGGACCCGATGAGTACAGGTTTCCGCATCACTGTCACTAGGACTGTATCCGGAATTACTATCACGATCGAGCCCTGGTAGCTCGAGGGGGCGGGGTAGACACCCCGCCCCCTTACTCACTTTCGACTGCGGCTGTCGTTGCGTACTCGACGAGTGATCCCTGCGATGATCATGGCTCGCCTCATTCCCACGCTTTTCATGCTGTAGATAGGGGGCCTTCACCGTGCACTGAATCGGAGGGGGTGCCCAGTGAGTCTGAAGCTTCTGTTTGTACGGTTCGACTGAGGGTTGGAGGTCGCGCGGTGGACGACCGGTTATCGGGCGGTCTCTAGCGGCTCGGCTTCTCGCAAGTATCTCGTCGACGACTTCCGTCAGTGGAGCAGCGGCATCGATCAGAACGCTCTGCCGCGGTGCTCAGCCCGGGGATCTCGCCACGGTCGATCCGGTCTTGTCGGCGCCAGGCGTAGATCGTCTGGTCGCTGATTTGCAGGTCATGGGCGATGCTCGCGACGCTGCCTCCAGCGTGGAGCAGGTCCAGCACTCGTCGCCGGAATTCGGCGGGGTATCCTCTTCGTCCCATCTGGTCCTCCTGTGCTCAGGACATCCAGAATCCAGGAAATTCGTGCTCTAGGAACCCGGGACGGACCACACGCGGTGGCCAACTAATTGAGAAAAGTCCAACTTAGGCGGGAACCTACAGTAAGTGATCGCGGGACCGCCTGCCGGCGATGGAATACTTCCGCCCAACTCAAAGTTGAGTACTATTGACTCAAGTTTATTCGGCGCCGTCGTGCAACCGGCGTCACCACGCACTGGGAGGGGCAGACATGGACGTCAAACTCACGACCAAATCGCAGGAGGTCGTCTCCGCGGCCGCAATGAACGCGAACACCGCGAGCAACCCGCAGGTGGAGCCGGCCCACATCCTCAAGGCACTGGTGGATCAGCGCGAATCCATGGCCGTCGCGCTGCTCAAGGCAGCCGGAGTCGATCCCGACGCCGTGAGCACCCGCGCCTCCGCCATCATCAAGGCGTTGCCCGCCACTCGCGGGGACTCCGTCGCCGCTCCGCAGTTCTCGCCCGCCGGGCTCAACGTCATCAAGGCTGCCCAGGCGCAGGCCGAGGACTTCGGCGATGACTTCGTCTCCACGGAACACCTGCTGATCGGCGCGGCCACCGACGGCGGCGCGGTGGGCCGGGCCCTCGCGGATGCCGGCGCGACCCTGCAGGCGCTCAAGGCCGAGCTGCCAGGGCTGCGTGGAGACCGCAAGGTCACCACCCCTGACCCGGAGAACACCTTCCAGGCCTTGGAGAAGTACGGCACGGACATGACCGAGATCGCGCGCTCGGGCAAGCTGGACCCCGTGATCGGGCGTGACTCGGAGATCCGCCGGGTGGTCCAGGTGCTCTCGCGCCGGACCAAGAACAACCCGGTCCTGATCGGCGAGCCCGGCGTCGGCAAGACCGCCGTCGTCGAAGGCCTGGCCCAGCGCATGGTCGCCGGTGACGTGCCGGAGTCGCTGCGCGAGAAGACGCTGATCTCGCTGGACCTGGGCGCGATGATCGCCGGTGCGAAGTACCGCGGGGAGTTCGAGGAGCGGCTGAAAGCCGTGCTCGAGGAGATCAAGGCCGCGGAAGGCAGGATCGTCACCTTCATCGACGAGATCCATACCGTGGTCGGAGCCGGCGCCTCGCAGGGCTCCATGGACGCTTCCAACATGCTCAAGCCGATGCTCGCCCGTGGGGAGCTGCGCCTGATCGGTGCGACCACGCTGGATGAGTACCGCGAGAACATCGAGGCCGACGCCGCCCTGGAGCGCCGCTTCCAGCAGGTCTACGTGGGAGAGCCCTCGGTGCCCGACGCGATCGCGATCCTGCGCGGGATCAAGGAGCGCTACGAGGCGCACCACAAGGTGGGCATCGCCGACAACGCCCTGGTCGCCGCCGTCACCCTCTCCGACCGCTACATCAGCGGCCGTCAGCTGCCGGACAAGGCCATCGACCTCATCGATGAGGCCGCCTCCCGGCTGCGCATGGAGATCGACTCCGCCCCGGTGGAGATCGACGAGCTGCGTCGCGTGGTGGACCGGCTCACCATGGAGGAGCTCGCGCTGCAGAACGAGACCGACGCCGGCTCCGCCGAGCGGCTGATCACCCTGCGCGAGGACCTGGCCGACCGCAAGGAGGAGCTCGCCGAGCTCACCGCGCGCTGGGAGGCCGAGAAGGGCGAGCTCAACCGCGCCGGTGAGCTGCGCGTGACCCTGGACGAGCTGAAGTCCGCCGCCGAACGCGCCCAGCGCGACGGCGACCTCGCCGAGGCCTCCCGGCTGCTCTACGGCGAGATCCCGCAGGTCGAGAAGGACCTGGCCGCCGCTGAGGAGGAGGACGCCTCCACCCCGGCCCCGGAGAAGAAGATGGTCGCCGACGAGGTCGACGCCGACGGGATCGCCGGGGTCATCTCAGCCTGGACCGGCATCCCTGCCGGGCGGCTGCTGCAGGGCGAGACCGCGAAGCTGCTCCAGATGGAGGAGCTCATCGGCTCGCGGCTGATCGGGCAGACCAAGGCTGTAGGGGCGGTCTCCGACGCCGTTCGCCGCGCGCGCACCGGCGTCTCCGACCCCGACCGACCCACCGGCTCCTTCCTCTTTCTGGGCCCAACCGGCGTGGGCAAGACCGAGCTGGCCAAGGCGCTCGCGGAGTTCCTCTTCGACGACGAGCGCTCCATGATCCGCATCGACATGTCCGAATATTCGGAGAAGCACTCGGTGGCCCGGCTGGTCGGTGCGCCCCCAGGCTATGTGGGCTTCGACCAGGGCGGCCAGCTCACTGAAGCAGTCCGGCGTCGTCCTTATTCGGTGGTGCTCCTGGATGAGGTGGAGAAGGCCCACCCCGAGGTCTTCGACATCCTGCTCCAGGTCCTCGATGACGGCCGGCTCACCGACGGCCAGGGCCGCACCGTGGACTTCCGCAATACGGTGCTGATCCTGACCTCCAACATGGGCTCCCAGTTCCTGGTGGACCAGACCCTGGAGACCAAGATCAAGCATCAGCGGGTCATGGACGTCGTCCATGCCTCCTTCAAGCCCGAATTCCTCAACCGACTCGATGACATCGTGATGTTCGATCCGCTGAGCATGGAACAGCTCAGCGGCATCGTGGAGCTGCAGATCGGGCTGCTGCAGGAGCGCATGGCCGCACGGCGTCTGGTCCTGGAGGTCACTGAGGCCGCGCGGGACTGGCTGGCGTTCACCGGCTACGACCCCGCCTACGGCGCTCGGCCCCTGCGGCGACTGGTGCAGCGCGAGATCGGCGACCAGCTGGCGCGCGCGCTGCTCTCCGGGGAGGTCGAGGACGGAGACACCGTCCTGGTAGACCGGCAGGAGCTCGCCCTGGAAGGGGAGTCCGTGCACGGGCTCACCGTGACCAAGAAGTCCTGACCCCTACCCTCCCCGGGTGGTTGAGTTCTCCGGTCGGTACGTAACCGCCGGAGAACTCAGCCACCTGGGAGTAGAGGCCAGGCTTCAGCGGTGGACGTCGTAGACCGCCTTGAGGACTCCGTTGGGGTAGTGGGCAGATTCGCGCAGGGACAGCTTCGTCGCCGGACGCTCCTCGGCGTTGAAGAGCCGCTTTCCTGCGCCGAGCAGCACCGGGAAGATCAGCAGGTTGTAGCGATCGATCAGGCGCGCGTGCATCAGGCTTCGCGCCAGTGCGGCGTTGCCGTGGATGAAGACTGCACCGCCGTCCTCCTGTTTGACGGCGGCCACGTCCTTGGTGGAGCGCAGCAGTGTGATCGGTCCCCAGCCCTCGATGGTCGCGTCCTCCTCGAGACAGGTCGAGACCACGTACTTCGGCAGATCCCTGTACGCCGCGTGATCCTCGGATCCTGGCCAGATCGGGGCGAAGGCCTCGTAGCTGCGGCGGCCGAACATCAGCGCCGTCGTCTCCTCCAGCTCCTCGTCCTTGAGCGAGAACGCCTCGGGCAGAAACTCTGTGCGGGGCACCCACCCGCCGCTGGGGTGCCCTTCGCTGATGGCGCCCGGGGAGTCAACCACGCCATCAAGGGACATGAAGCCTGTCCATACCAATTCCCTGGCCATGCGTCCTCCAGTGCCGAAAAGCCCGAGTCTGCACCAGCGATCTGCAAGCTGTCACGGCCCGGAGGCCTCGTGCCCGCGCCAATCCTCATGGCTGGTTGAGTTCTCCGGTCGGTACGTAACCGCCGGAGAACTCAACTGCGCAGGTTGGGCAACCAGGAAGGTTAGCGGCTCAGGAGGAGGCCTTCGCGGGCCAGCAGCGCCCGCTTGGTCTCGATGCCGCCGAAGCCGTAGCCGCCGAGGCCGCCGTCGGAGCGGATCACGCGGTGACACGGCACCGCGAAGGCGACCAGATTGTTCGCACAGGCGCTTGCCGCGGCTCGGTGTGCCAGCGGGCGGCCGGCCATCTGGGCGAGCTCCGCGTAGGAGACCGTCTCCCCGGCCGGAACGTTGCGCAGCGCCGCCCAGACCTCCTGGCGGTAGCCCGAGCCGGGCTGCACCACGGCCAGCTCATCCAGGGCCGCATGGTCGCCCGCGGCATAGGCCGCCACCGCTTCAGCAACCTGTCCGGTGCCCGCAGGCAGCGGCTTCATCTCCCGGGCCGCGGTGGCCGGGGCCAACACCTCAAGCTGGTCCATCAGCTGCTCCAACACCCGCCCGATCGCAGCCACCTCCGGCTCGTCACCGGCAGCCTGGGCCAGCGAAGCGGCCCGGATCGTGTCGTCCTCGGGGGAGTAGATCGCCACGATGGCGCCGAGCCCGTCCAGGGAGGCCGAGCACCAGCGCAGCTCGGGCAGGTCGGACTCCGGCAGAAGCGGTAGATCAGTCATAAACCGAATTCTCCACCGCCCGCCGAGTAAGGTCCACCTCCCCGACCTCCGCGAGGGCCGCTAGGCCGAGACTTCGGCCGATACCCCGTGCGCTGCAGCCGTCACCCCTGGCGCCTTCGCTGCCGCAGCCGCGTCTATCACGGCTCGAGCCACGGCGGGAGCCACGCGTGCATCCAACGGAGAGGGCACGATGTGCTCCGGAGTGAGCTCATCTCCCACGAGGTCCGCCAGCGCGGTCGCCGCCGCGATCTTCATCTCCTGGGTGATCCGGCGCGCTCCTGCGTCCAGCGCCCCGCGGAAGATTCCCGGGAATGCCAGCACATTGTTGATCTGATTGGGGTAGTCGGAGCGGCCGGTGGCCACCACAGCTGCGTGGCGCTTGGCGACCTCGGGCATCACCTCGGGGTCCGGATTGGACAGGGCGAAGACGATCGCACGATCGTTCATCCGGGCCAGCTCCTCCTCGGGGACCTTGGAGGAGGAGACGCCGATGAACACATCGGCCCCGTCCAGCGCCTCGGCGAGCTGACCGCTGACCTGTCTGCGGTTGGTGCGCTGCGCATACTGGGTCTTGATCTCGCTGAGCCCCTCGCGGCCCTCATGGATCACTCCGCGCGAGTCGGTCAGGATCACCTCGCCGACGCCGGCGCCGAGCAGGATCTCGGTGACCGCGATGCCAGCGGCTCCCGCCCCGGCGATCACGACGCGCATCGAAGCGAACTCGCGTTCGGTGACGCGTGCGGCGTTGGTCAGAGCGGCCAGGACGACGACGGCGGTGCCGTGCTGGTCGTCGTGCATCACCGGACAGTCCAGCGCCTCGATCAGGCGAGCTTCGAGCTCGAAGCAGCGTGGAGCCGCCACATCCTCGAGATTCACCGCCCCGAAGCTGGGGCGCAGTCGCACCATGGTCTCTACAATCTCATCCACATCGTTGGTATCGATCACCAGGGGAATCGAGTTGAGGCCGCCGAAAGCCTTGAACAGCGCCGACTTGCCCTCCATGACGGGCAGCGAGGCGGCCGGGCCGATGTCGCCCAGCCCGAGGACGGCGGTGCCGTCGGAGAGCACCACCACCAGGCGGTCGGCCCAGGTGTGGGTGGCCTGCAGCTGCGGCGTCTCGTGGATGGCGCGCGAGACCTGCGCCACGCCCGGGGTGTATGCGATTGAGAGTGCGCGCGTGGAGTCCAGCGGCATGGTGGTCTCGACACTGAGCTTGCCGCCCTCGTGGGCAGCGAAGATCTCATCAGTGGTGGGGGCCGTGGGCGCCGTCGCCGCGCGGTCATTTGTGGACATGGAGGTGTCTCCTGGAAGAAGTGTGATGGGGCTGCACGCGCAGAGCTGGCCCATCGGGGCCGCACCCGCGGTTCACGGCGGGGGCCAGGGGCTCAGCTCAGGTGCATCGTCTGCCGCGCCACCGAGATCGTCGGATGGCGTTGTCGCAGCGGTCGGTACTTTCTTTGGACCGTGCGGAACAGAGTACGCCATCTTGGCGTTGAAAGGTGTGATCGTGCTCGCTCGAAGGACAGTTCGGACGACGGCGCAGCGCCAGTCATGTTAACCTAGGATCACGAACTACTTCATACACAGATAATCCCGCGATAGCCCCTGCCCGGCATCGCACCAGGGATACGAGAAGACAGAGGGGGTCTCGCTTATGGGGCGTGGCCGTCAGAAGGCGAAAGCTACGAAGCAGGCTCGGGAGATCAAGTACTACACTCCGGACACCGACCTGACCGCTCTTGAGAGAGAGCTCGCCAAAACCCGTGGTGACAGGGATTCGTCCAGCCGCCCAGCGCGCGCGGACGCCGAAGAGCGCAGCAGCGGCTTTGACCCGTACGAGGACAAGTACGGGCGCTGACCCGTGGAAGAGCCCACTCCAGCGGCCTTCACCAAACCCGTCGAGAACGCCCATAGGGCAGCGCTCCGATCCATAGCCCGGGTGGTGAAGGACACCGCCGAGCCCCAGCCCGACGAGATCGCCCGTGAGGGCATCCGGCGGATGCTCGAGCTGGGCGACGTCCTCTGCGTCACCGGGGCGGGCGTCTCCACGGATTCCGGCATCCCGGATTATCGCGGCCCCCAGGGGTCCCTGCATCGTCACCGTCCGATGACCTACCAGGAGTTCCAGCACGACGCCGCCTCGCGCCGTCGCTACTGGGCCCGTGGCTTCGTCGGATGGCGCCAGATGCACCAGGCCGAGCCCAACTCGGCCCACCAGCTGCTCGCCGACTGGCAGTCTGAAGGGCTGCTCAGCGGACTGATCACCCAGAACGTGGACGGTCTCCACCGCGCCGCCGGGGCCGATCCGGTGGTCCACCTGCACGGTGACATGGACTCCGTGATCTGCCTGACCTGCGGCAACCGCGAGGCCCGCTCCTCGCTGGACGCCCGGCTGCAGGAGGCCAACCCCGGCTACGCCGAGGCCGCCTTCGCCGCCGCCGAGAACGTGAACCCCGACGGCGACGTCACCCTGGATCAGTCCTGGGTGGAGAAGTTTCACATGGTCACCTGCCTGGTCTGCGGCTCCGAGAAGCTCAAGCCCGACGTCGTCTACTTCGGCGAATCGGTGCCCGCCGAGCGCAAGGCCGCGGTCGAGGAACTCGTCGCCGCGTCCTCGGCGCTGCTGGTGGTGGGCAGCTCGATGGCGGTGATGAGCGGATTCAAGATCGCGCTGACCATGCACCAGTCGGATCGGCCCATCGGTGTGATCAACGGCGGTCCCTCCCGTGCCGACCCCAAGGCGGACTGGCGCTGGAGGACCCGGATCACCCCGGCGCTGCAGACGCTGGACACCCTGCTGGGTGATCAACCTCACCAGTAACTATACCGGACGTATAGTATAGTAACTCGGGTGATGACCCTTCCTTCTCCTGTGCATGTCGATCGCCATGCCCTCAGCGCGTGGCAGCGCTGGACCCTGCTCGCCATCGTCTCCTCGGCGCTGTTCCTGATCGCCCTGGACAACACGATCCTCTACACCGCCCTGCCCACCCTGACCGCAGAGCTCGGCGCCTCCTCCTCTCAGCAGCTGTGGATCATCAATGCCTACCCGCTGGTGATCGCCGGGCTGCTGCCCGGATCCGGCGCGCTGGGCGACCGGTTCGGGCACAAACGGATCTTCCAGGTCGGCCTCGGCATCTTCGGAGTGGCCTCGATCCTGGCCGCTTTCTCCGGCAGCTCCGAGATGCTCATCGCCTCCCGCGCGCTCCTCGCCGTGGGTGCCGCCGCAATGATGCCCGCCACGCTCGCGCTGATCCGACTGACGTTCTCAGTGGAGCGTGAGCGCAATATGGCCATCGCCATCTGGGCCGCCGTGGCCACCGTGGGCATGGCCCTGGGCCCGATCGTGTCCGGAGTGCTGCTGGAGTTCTTCTGGTGGGGCTCGGTGTTCCTGGTCAACGTCCCGATCGTCGCCGCCGCCCTGGTGCTGATGCTGTTGGTGGGCCCGCCGAACCTGGCCAACCCCGGCCGGCACTGGGACTGGCTCTCCTCCGCCCAGGTGATGCTTGGGCTCACCGCCGCGGTGCTGGCGATCAAGACCATCGCCGAGACCCCGGTGGACTGGCTGCGCTTCATCGTCTCCGTCGTGGTCGCCGCCGTCATGCTCACCGTCTTCGCCCGGCGCCAGATGCGACTCAACCGCACCGCGGAGCCCCTGGTGGACTTCACGATCTTCCGCAACCGCGGATTCAGCGGCGGTGTCATCGCCGCAGGCGCCAGCATCTTCGCCATCGTCGGGGTCCAGCTGGGCACCACCCAGCGCTTCCAGCTGGTCGAGGGCTTCTCGCCGCTGGAGGCCGGGCTGATCGTCTCCGCGCTGGCCCTGGGCTCACTGCCCTTCGCGCTCTTCGGCGGGGCGATCCTGCACCGCGCCGGCCTGCTCACGCTGATCGGCGGCGGCATGGTCCTCGCCGCGATCGGCGCACTGGTCTCCATCTACGCCGTCATCGATGACTCGCTGGTGCTGCTGGTGGTCAGCTTCGGCGTGCTCGGCGCCGGCCTGGGCGCCTCGATGTCGGTGGCCTCGACCGCGATCATGGGCAACGTCCCACCGCGCCGCGCCGGCATGGCGGCCTCCATCGAGGAGGTCTCCTACGAGTTCGGCGGTCTGGTCGGGGTGGCCATGCTGGGAAGCCTGCTCACCTTCGTCTACACCCGGGTCCTGGTGCTGCCTGCAGGTGCCGAGCAGTACGCGGGCCAGGCCCCGGCCGCGGTGCTCGAATCCGGGGACGCCCCGGCGATGGCGGCAGCGGCCGAGGCCTTCGACGTCGCCTACCTGGGCGTGCTGATCGGCGTCGCCGTGGTGATGGTGCTCGCCGCCGTCGCGTCGTCCTGGATGCTGCGCCGCTACACCCCGGGCACCGAATCCCAGGCCTATCCCGACAACCACTGAGAATTCCCGACGACCACTGCGGACCCTCGAGAAGACCGAGAAGCACATGAGCATCCACCGATCGGAGATCCAACCCTGTGCGACCTTCCAAACGCCGCGAGATCCTCGACGCCGCCACCCGGGTGGTCCAGCGTGAAGGCGTGACCACGCTGACCTACGAGTCGGTGGCCGCCGAGGCCGGCATGACCAAGGGTGGGCTGCTCTACCACTTCCCCTCACGGGAGGAGCTGCTGCTGGGCCTGCACCGGCATGTGGCGCAGAACTGGGAGCTGGCGCTGGAGGCCCAGGCCGGCGGCACGGCCCAGGAGCTCAGCCGCGACGAACGCTTCCGGGCCTTCGTGCGGCTCTCCCAGAACCCCGAGCGCGCGGAGCTGCTGCTGATGCTCGAGGCCTCCGAGGATCCGGTGGCCAACGCCGCCTGGGACGAGGTCTTCGCCCGCTGGGCGCCGCAGCCGCCGGGAGTCCCCCGGCCCGCTGAAGCTCCGCTGTCCACGGGCACCCAAGAGACCCAGGCCCTCGACGACGACGCCGCGGAGGCCGCTGCGGTCCAGCGCTTCATCGCGCGGCTCGCCGCCGACGGGCTGTGGTTCTACGAGGCGCTCTCCACCGAGCGGCTGGACCCGCGACTGCGCGAACGGGTGACCGAGGAGATCATCGCGCTCGCGCAGAGCGCCGAGGTGCTGGCAGAGTAGTCTCGTCCAGTGGCGATTCTCTCTCTGATGCTCTTCGTGGTGGCCGGCGCCGGCACCCCCGGGCCGAACAACACCATCGTGATGGCCTCCGGAGCCGCCTACGGCTTCAAGCGGACGCTGCCGGCGATCCTGGGAGTGAACCTCGGCTTCCCGTCCATGGTGCTGCTGGTGGGGATCGGTCTCGGCCAGGCGCTCGAGCAGTGGCCGGTGATCCTCGACATCCTGCGCCCCGTCGGGATCCTCTACCTGCTCTGGCTCGCCTTCAAGATCGCCAACGGACCCACCACGCTGACCCCGAACCCCGGAGCCAAGCCGCCGGGGTTCGTGCAGATGGCGCTGTTCCAGTTCGTCAACCCCAAGGCGTGGACCCTCTCAGTGGCCGCGCTGAGCACCTTCACCGGCTTCTGGGACTCCTTCATGCTGGAGGTTGCGGTGATCGCGCTGGTGGCCTGCACCTTCGGCGCCCCCTTCACCGTGGCGTGGACGCTGCTGGGCGTGGGCGCAGGCCGGATCATCTCGCAGCCCGCGCACATGCTGATCTTCAACCTGGTCATGGCCGGGCTGCTGGTCGTCTCGGTGGTGCCCGCCATGGTGGACACCTGGGAATCACTGCCTCTCTAGCTGCTCGCGTCCAGGCGCAGCTGGTGATCGCTGATCTCGGACGCCCAGCGCTGATCGTGGGTCGCCACCAGCACCGCACCTCCCGCGGCGGTGAACCCGCGGACCAGAGAACTCAATCGGTGCATCCCGGCGGCATCACGGCCCAGCGTGGGTTCATCTAGCAGGAGCACCGCGGGCTTCAGCAGCAGCGCGGACGCGATCACGCAGTCCTTGCGCTGGGCGGGCACCAGATCATAGGGATGCTCCTCGGCGTCAGCGCTGAGCCCTGCGGTCTCCATCACCTGTTCCACGTCCAGCTCTCGCTGCGCCCGTGCGCGCCGCCGGTCTTCGCGTCTGAGCCGGCGTCCCCCCGGGCCCAGCGGGGCCGCGCGCATCAGCTCCGCGCGCACCGTGGAGGCGGAGAGCTGGTCTCCGGGATCCTGGCCCACCCAGGCCAGGTGGTCCGCGCGGCGATGCGCCGGTGCCGCGGCGAGCTCGACGCCGCCTGGTCCGATGATCCTGGTCCCAGGCTCTGCGGGAAGAAGTCCCGCCAGGGCGCTGAGCAGCGTGGACTTCCCCGACCCGTTGGCGCCGAACAGGACGGCCACCTCCCCGGCGCGCAGGTCCAGCGCGACGCCGTCCAGCACCCGGATGGCGTCGCGCTGGACGGAGAGCTCCCGCACGCGCAGCAACACCTCCTGGCCAGGGTCGGGCGCCGGCGCGGATGGCTCGCTCTGCGCAGCCGGGGTGCGGCGAACGTCCCAGATCTCGTGCTCGTCCAACTGCGCCCGGGTCAGCTCCGCCGCCGGCAGCAGACCCCCCGGGGTCATCGTGGCAGGGCGCCCCTGGTCGAGGAACAGCACCTCGTCGCAGGCGGCGGTGAGGTCATCGTGCTGATGCCCCGTCAGCAGCACTGCGCCCCCGGCGTCACGGAACTCGCGCAGGGACCGGGCCAGGCGCCGTCGTGCGCTGGCATCGAGGGCCTGGGAGGGCTGATCGAGCACCAGGACGCTCGGGCGCAGGGTGAGCAGCCCGGCGAGGGCGGTGAGCTGCCGTTCCCCGCCGGAGAGCGTGGAGAGGTCTCGTTCAGCCAGGCCAGCGATGCCCAGCGCCTGCAGGCTGGCATCGGCGCGCTCCAGGCACTCGGGCAGGGGCAGCCCCAGCAGCCGCCCAGGAAGCGCGGCCTCGTCTCGGACGGTGCGGGTCAGCCCGGTGAGCTGGGCCTCCGGGTCGTCGCCGAGCATCCCCACCCCGCCGCGCACGTGAGCACCGTCGTGCTCGCCGCTGGAGGAGTGCCCTCCATCGGTCTGGTCACGCAGCTCGCGCACGCCGGTGCTGTGCCCGTGTTCGCCGAGCAGTCCGGCGGCGGCACGGGCCAGGGTGGAGGTGCCCGCTCCCTGTGGGCCCAGGACCGCGACGGCATCACCGGGGCGAAGTCCCAAGTCCACGGCCTCCAGAGCGGGAGTCTCGGCGCCGCGGTAATGGAACCCGAAGTCGGTCAGACGCAGCAGCGGCTGCAGGGCGGAGGAGGACGGCGCGGGGTCAGGCATCGAAGACTCCGAGGATCTCGGTGGCAGAAGGCAGCGGCAGCAGTCCGGCCAGAGAGGCGACCACCAGCAGAGCTGAGCCGACGACGGCGCCCCAGCGCAGTCCGCGCTGGCCCGCGCCCTGGGGATAGAACCGGGCCGGGGTGGGGTGAGCGGCCTGGCCGAACCCGCGCTGAGAAAGGGCGTCATGGCGCTGATCGAGCTGTGTGATCGCGGTGACCAGCAGTCCGGTGAGCACCCCGGTGAGCAGGCGCAGCCGCACGAGCAGCCGGTCGGTGTCCCAGCCGCGGGCGGAGCGGGCTGTCAGGGCGGCGCGGACCCGGTGCTGGGCCAGCGGTATCAGGCTCATCGCGGCGGCGCACACATAGGCCAGGGACAGGGGCAGGCGCAGGGTCAGCAGGCCGTCGAAGGCACGCGTCGGGTCAGACCCGAAGGCGAACAGCGCGCAGACGGCCACCATCGCGGCGACCCGGAGCCAGAGCTGGATCGCCAGCGCGACGCCCTCCACGGTGACCGCGGCGGGTCCGAACTCGGCGAGGACCTCGGCCTGCTCGCCGGGGTAGAAGAGCCCCTGGATGATGCCGACCATGACCAGCATGGGTCCGGCCAGCACCACCAGGGTCAGCAGCCAGCTGCGGAAGCGGACCCGCGGGGAGGCCGCCGCTGTGACCACCGCGCAGATGAGCACGGCGGCCGGGATCAGCGGGGAGGGGACTCCGTAGACGAGCAGCAGCGCACAGCCGAGCAGGACCAGCTCAGTGGCTGGATGCAGCCGCATGCGACGATCCTGCGGTGTCCGGCGGCGTGCCCTGTGCCGCAGACCGCTTCGCGGCGGCGCGTTTCGCAGCCGAGCTCTTCACCTTGGAGTGCTCGGTGAAGGGGAACCTGCTGCGCAGCCGGCTCGGCAGCGCAGCGATCACCAGGAAGGCCAGCGCGAAGATGATCGCCTTATCGGCGATGTCGCTGCCCAGTCCCTGGATGGTGGCGGCGCCGAGCATCGAGGCGCCCGCGCCCTGCAGGGCGGCGACGACGCTGCCGGTGCCCACGCCGAGTCCGCCGCCGTAGATGAAGGCGGCCACCGGGGTGGCGATCAGGCCGGCGGGGATCCCTGCCAGGGCGCCGGCGATGACGGCCCACCAGATGCGGCGGAAGCCGCCGAGTCGAGCGGCCCAGCCAGCGGCGGCGCCGATGAACGCGGCGCCGGCGGTGAAGGCGATGACGGTCGGGTTGATCGTCACGCCCCAGATGACGTTGGTCAGGATGCCGGTCAGCGCGCCGGCGGCGGGGCCGGCGATGACACCGATGATGACGGTGCCCAGGGAGTCCAGGTAGAGCGGGATGGGGGTCATCGTGCCGACGATCTGTCCGGTGGCGATGTTCAGCGCGATCATCACCGGCATCAGGGCGAGCACGCTGCGCGGGATTCGCGGGAGCGTGCCGGCGGCGATGAGCACGGCGCCGAGCAGGTATCCGACCATCACACCGAGGGTGGTGTTGCCCAGGTCGGCGCCGAGAGTGGCGGGCTGGGTGGTGAGCACCCAGAGGTAGGTGCCGACGATCACGGCGGCACCGGCGGTGAGCGCCAGGACGGACCACAGCGGGGGAGCGGGCCTGATGTGGTTCCCGGCGCGATCTGTCGTGGACGCCTGGGGCGTGCGGGCCTTGGAGGCGCGGGAGCGGGTGGTGCGGGATTCAGCAGCGCGAGTCTTCGGGGTTTCTCCGGGATCCGCCGCGGTGACGGACCCCTGCCCAGAGTGCGGGTCAGTGTGAGCCATGATGTTGTGGTCCTCTTCTCAAGGTGATGGTCAGGTGATCCAGGAACGCCTCGGCGTCCAGGCTGCGGATGATCTCCGCATTGGGCGCACGGCCCCAGCGGCCGAGCCAGTCGGCCACGGTCTCGCCACGGGTCAGCGTGCCGATGAGTTCGACGTCGACCGCTGCCTTCTCGGTCTTGCGCGCCCAGGGAATTATCCCGTCTGTGGCGCGCGGGAACGAATCCCGCTCAGGTCCTGCCGCCGGGGAGGGGCTTTCGCCGTGGTTCTGGATCCGGGCCCAGGCCACCGCGGCGGCGGTGACATAGGGATCATGGACATGGGCGAGGTAGCCGTGGCCATCTGCCTCGTGGAACTCGAAGTAGAACCGAAGCGCCTCCGCGAGCTGGGCCAGCCAGGCCGACCAGACCTCCGAGCTGGTCCCGTCGAGGATCTGCTGCAGCCGCACCGGGGTCAGCGCCACCGCTTCGGTGGCCTCTATCGGGCCGATCACCGGCAGGTGGGTGGACTCGCCGAAGGCGTCGATCACGGCCTTGGTGGCTTCGGGGTCGTAGCTGACGTTCCACTCAGTGGTGGGTCGGGTGTTGCCCCGGTAGTTGAATGCTCCGCCCATGATGAAGAGCCGCCTCAGCAGCTGTGGAAGCTTCGGTTCCAGCCGCAGCGCCAGGGCCAGGTTGGTGGCCGGGCCGGTGAGCACCCCGATCAGCTCGCCCGGGTGTGCGTGGGCCGCTCGGACCCAGGCCTGCGCGGCGGGAAGCTCATCGGCGGTGATCCTGCCGGTGGGCAGCCGGGCGTAGCCGGCGCCGGTGTCCCCGTGGGTCTCCTCCGCGTATTCGGACACCCCGGCGAGCGGGTGTTCAGCCCCGACGTGGACCGACAGGTCGGTGCGGCCGGCCAGCTGCAGCCAGCCCAGCGTGTTCGCAAGCACCTGGGCGGTGGAGACATTGCCGCCGCTGGCGGCGAGACCGGTGATCTCGACGTCGTCCTGACAGAAGAGCCAGCCCAGCGCGAGGGCGTCATCGATGCCGGGGTCACAGTCCAGGAAGAGGGGGATCACCTGCACCATTGTGCCGGGTGCGCCTGGGTCTCCTCGCTCAACATAGAGCCTTATTCAATTAAGACACACCAACCTTGCGTATCTTAGGGTAGCCTTGTATCAGACCAGTCAGGGCCGCATCGGCGAGCCCCTCCCCCCGATGCGAGACGAAGGAACACCATCCATGCGCAGAACCTCCGTGGTGGTCACTCTGGGCGCACTTGTCGCCCTGACCGCGACCTCCTGTGGCGATACCGCTGAGCCGGCGTCGAACGGTGACGAGACCACCGCCGAGCAGGAGAGCCTGGTGCTCTATTCCGGGCGCAACGAGGAACTGATCCAGCCGCTCATCGACACCTTCTCGGAAGAGACCGGCATCGAGGTCGAGGTGCGCTACGGCGACACCGCCGAGCT
>NZ_JAJOYV010000014.1:0-20691 GCF_022565855.1 Nesterenkonia sp. AY15
AGCTCGGCGGTGTCGCCGTAGCGCACCTCGACCTCGATGCCGGTCTCTTCCGAGAAGGTGTCGATGAGCGGCTGGATCAGTTCCTCGTTGCGCCCGGAATAGAGCACCAGGCTCTCCTGCTCGGCGGAGGTCTCGTCACCGTTCGACGCCGGCTCAGTGGTATCGCCACAGGAGGTCGCGGTCAGGGCGACAAGTGCGCCCAGGGTGACCGCCATAGAGGTTCTGCGCATGAGTAGTGTTCCTTCGAATCTGAGTGGAAGGCTCTCGGACGTGAGGCCTGATTGGACAGCTATGAGGCTACCTTAAGATACGCAAGGAGAGTGTGTGTTAATTGAGTAAGGATCGATTAAGACACAACACCATCGTGCGGCAGGCAGGGGTTCCAGGCCGGCCTTCCGTCCCCAGGGATTAGGTCACCGGACGAGCAGTTGCGCTGTACGGCCCGCGAAGCATCGCCGGCTCAGCGGATCTGGAGTTGATCACGAATCCGGGAGTCTCCGCCGCGGGGGATGCTGGCGCCGAGGGGATGCCGCTTACTTTGGCAGCTGTGATGGAGGTAAAATTCGCGGCATCGAACATCCTTAGTCAGAGAATGGAGGCCCATGGCCCGACGTTCTTCAGCCAAATCCTTGGCCCGGCTCCCCGAAGCAGGATTCGACATTCTGGGACCGGCGCCATCCAGAGTTCACCGCGCAGACGAGCGCAACCTGGAGCGAGAGAGTGCAATGCGTGGCGAAAGCGCTGAGGGTGCAGCGGTCGGTGAAGATGGTGCACAACCGTGGTGAACGCTGAATCGGGGGTGGATGGAGCCCGGTTTAGTCCATTTCGAGGGCTATGCCCGGCCCTATTTTTCAAATGCTGAGTACGCGCTTCGATGTCTGTTCCTCGGTCAGTGATGCGCGCGTGCGGGGCGAGCTCCTGGACCAGCTGGACACCACGGGCTCGTTCGAATGGAGTGATCGGAACCAGCTCGGGGTCCGCCAACAGCACGGTCTCGGTGAAGGCCAGTTCTTCCATGAGGAACTCCCCAGGGGTCCTCTCATCTTGAGGCAGGACCAGATAACCGGACTCAAAGAGCGTGTGAGGGTCCCAGACCTGGTCTTCCACCGAGCCCGGGGCGCACGCCAGCACCACGGCGTTAAGCATCACAGAACGTCGGGGGAGGTCGGCTAGTGCCTGCACCAGGGCGGCTGCCGGAAGCGTGGGGGGTAGGGCCAGGATGAGATGCTCCACGCCGTGCTCTCGTGCATTCTGGATAGCGGGAGCGATCTCCAGGCGGACCGCGCAACTGGGGCAAGGGTGCTCTAGCACGGTCTCTGCGCGCTGGACGGAGGAATCCGGCCCGACCGTTCGTCGCCCCAAGACGTTGTCCTCCATTAAATCGTGGAGCATCAAGGTCGCCGTCGGATAGGCGCTGGAGAGCATGTCACAGGCTCGTTGGCGACACAGGGCATCTAGGGAGCTGAGGATGGTGAGACGCATGCCGGCCACTTTACATGAGAACTATTCGCAACAGTGGGTGCTGAAAACCCAACCGTAGGTCAGGTCACGAGGCCAACTAAACCATCAGCAGACCCTTCTTATTGGTGTCAAGCTGCGGTTATTGATCTACCGTCGGCCACAGGTGGGAGGGGGTGGTATCGGTCCGGAGCTGGTTCAGCGCAGGGCGGTGATGGTGTTAGATGGGGCGGACTCGGGGCTACTGCCGAGTTCGTTGGTGGTCACGATGGTGAACGTGTGCTTCTTTCTCGGCTTCAACCCGGTGACTTCGGCAGTAGTGGCGGAGGCAGGCAGGGACCCGCTGAAGATCCGCTTGCCGTCGGAGTAGACATGGATGGTCTGGCCGGTTAGTGGTGATCCGCCATCGTGGCCGTGGGTCCAGGTTACGGTGGCGGATTTGCTGCCAGCGGTGGCCTTCACATTGGTTGGAGCCGAGGGTGCTGTCGCGGTGGAGGGCTCCGTGGTCACGGGCTCGGTGGCGGTTCTCGGTGTCACGTGGAGCAGGCGGTTCGGTGTGCCGGGGGAAGTGCCGGTCACGAGGTCGGTGGTCGCGCCGTCATTGATCGCCGTGGCCACCTGAGCCGGGGTGTGGTCGGGGTTCTGGGCCAGCACCAGGGCGGCGGCTCCGGCGATGTGTGGGGCGGCCATGGAGGTTCCGGAGAGGGTGGCGGTCGAGGTGGTGGAGGTGTGGCCGGCCGAGGGGATCCCCACGCCGGGGCCGTAGAGGTCCACGCAGGAGCCGTGGTTGGAGAAGGAGGCTTGCCGATCGGTCTGGTCGGTGGCGGCGACGGTGAGCGCGTCGGGCAGGCGAGCTGGTGAACTGCCGCAGGCGTCGGTGGCGGAGTTGCCGGCCGCAACCGCGGCGCTCACTCCGTCGTCGATGACGCCCTGGAGTGCAGCGTCGACCGTGGAGTTGGCGCCTCCGCCCAGGCTGAGGTTCACCACTGCGGGGTCGCCTGTTGTGTGGTCGATAGCGACCCAGTCGAGTCCGGCCACGACGTCGGACATGTACCCGGCGCCGTTGCAGTCCAGCACGCGCACGGGGACGACGGTGGCGGCCTTGGCAATCCCATAGGTGGTGCCGGCGATCGAGCCGGCCACGTGAGTGCCGTGCCCGTTGCAGTCACCGGTCCCGCGACCGTCGTTGACCGCGGTCCACCCGGCTGTGACCCTGCCGCTGAAGTCGTTGTGGGAGGCGTGGACGCCGGTGTCCACGACGTAGGCGCTGACTCCGGCGCCGCTGGCCGGGGCGGTGTAGGTGCCGGACAGTGGCAGGGCGCGTTGGTCGACGCGATCCAGGCCCCACGGCGCTGATTGTTGGGTTTCGGAGACGCTTACGGGGAGGTCCGGCTCGACGACTTTCACCCGCGGCGACCGGGCGAGGGCGGCGGCTTGGGCCGGGGTGGTCGTGACGACGGCTGCGCGCACCGCGGTGGTGAACGTGCGTCCCACGGTATTGCCCTTGGCACGTAACTCCCGGGTCTCGGCGGCGACATCGGTGCCGGGGGTGTACTGGACAAGGTAGCGGGCGGTCTCTCGGTCGGACCAGGGCTGGCTGCTTGACCCGGAAGGGGTGGTGGACGCCGCCGCCGGGGCGGCCGTGGTCAGAGCCAAGGCGGAGATCAGGGCGAGCGAAAATACGCGATTCTTGAAGCGCACGAGAAGACCTTCCGAGAAGAGACCAGCTGTCCCGTTGCCTGCTCTCGAGATTTCATTTCCCATAACAGCCAAGAAATGAGGGAGAGGGAAGAAAGAAGACCTGGTGCCACCAATGAGGGAAGATGACCGCACCGTCACTGAGGTCGAAATCACCGTACCATCCAACATTTGCTCCTGGGAAGGAAACCTGCGTCTCCCCCTGAGAAAGCACCTGTAGCACTGAATCCTGCTATGACGTGGGCTTTTCGGCGGATTGCCGTGTGGTGCGTAAGGAAGTCCGGGCGAATCCCGCGACGGTGTTACGCCCCCAGGGCACCGCATGGACAGTTGATGCACCGTTGGACTGTCACGGTGACTGGTGCTGGAGAACATCACCGTAGCCAGACGCCAGTGCAAGGGGTCTGCTGAGGGTTCGATTGACTCTCTGACTGCTAAGAAGCAGAGATGATAGTTCCATGCCGAAGGTCTGTTCCGAGGAGTTCAATGAACCACCATGTGGTTTTTTCTGGGACGCTCTATAGACCGTCCCAGGGCGGTTCACTTCAGGCCAGTCATGACGCTTAGTGTTGCAGACAAGGGGCCTTCACCGTGCTTTTAATTGAGCGGGGTATACGGGCGATCTGAAGCGTCCCAGGTTTGATGCCGCATCTTTTTAAGCCGAAAGGATGTAGCCATGCCTCGTCGAATCGATCTCGCTCCGAAGGAGCGCGCCGTCCGATTGGTCCTCGGTCACCAGTCCGAGTACTCCTCCCGCACCGCCGCAGTAGAGGTCATCTCGAAGCAGGTCGGTGTCAGCCGAGACACCCTCCGGCGATGGGTGCGTCAGCACCAGATCGACCACGGCACCCGCGAAGGCGTCAGCATCGATGAGAACGCCGAGCTCAAGCAGCTGCGCATGGAGAACCGTCGGCTGAAAGAGACCAATGAGATCCTGCGCAGGGCCTCAATCTTCTTCGCGGGGGAACTCGACCCCCGCAGCCGCTGATCCTGGCGTTCATCGAGGAACTAAGAGGCCAAGGCTTCGCTGTCGAGTCGATCTGTAAGATCCTCTCTGCCGAGGGTCTGAAGATCGGAGCGAGGACCTATTGGGCGTGGGTGCGGGCGAACCAGCTCGTCGCTTCTCGCACGGTCACGGATGCATCGGTGGAGGACAACATTCGGGGACTGGCCTTCACGAGCGACCGCCGCGGCAGCACCAAGCTCGCTCCGGAGGGACTCTCCGGCCGGCGGAAGATGACTGCGCTGACCCGCCGCAGCATCCCGGGGCGCAGTAGACCGGGCCATGCGCAGCCTGGGGCTGGCCGGTGTGCGCGAAAGGCAAGGGCGTTCGCACCACGATCCGGGCCAAGGATGGGGTCCGCGCCGCGGACTTGCTGAATCGGGACTTCACCGCTGATGCGCCGAATCGTGTCTGGGTCGCGGACTTCACTTATGTGCGCACCTGGGCGGGGTGGTCCTATGTGGCGTTCATCGTCGATGTCTTCGCCCAGCAGATCATCGGTTGGAACGCGGCGACCACCAGAGAGACCGAGCTGGTGGATATCCCGCTGCGTATGGCGATCTGGCAGCGGGATCGCGAGGCCCACCCGGTGGAGCCGGGTCAGCTGATCAGTCACTCGGACGCCGGTTCTCAGTACACCTCGGTGCGCTTCACCGCGCATCTTCAGATCAAGGGCATCCGCCCCTCGATCGGCACCGTCGGTGAGGCCTATGGCAACAGCCTCATGGAGTCCATCATCGAGCTGTTCAAGACCGAGTGCATCCGCACCGATGTCTTCCACGAGGGCCCCTCCCGGCAGCTGGCAGACGTCGAGTTCGCCACCGCTGGCTGGGTCGATTGATGGAACAACCGTCGCCTCCACGGGACGCGGGGAAACCTGGCCCCGGTAGAGTACGAGCGCGCTTACTACGCAGCTAATGTGAGTGAGCCGCAGCCGGTTTAACAGCGGCAGAGAACCTGGGACGCTTCAGAACTCTTTAGAGTAAGTCTTCCAGCGGGAATCAGGCCTGTTGGAGCGTTCTCACTGAATCCTTGCAACATTCACGTTCTGTTAGGGTTGGGCCATGATGACACCAGAAGGAGCAATTGTCCTCGGCTATGGCGGATCAGAACACAGCAAAATCGCTCTGACCTGGGCCGACAATATTGCCGCTGAACTTTCTCGCCCTCTGCAGGTGATTGTCTCAGCATTGCATGTGCGGGGAGCGGCTGATGTGCCTCAGCACCTCCGGGCGGGTCATGTCACCGACGAGTTGAACCAGCTACTGGCTGATGCAAAGGCGGCACAGACTTCAGTCACGAATGTGCTCAATTCTCCGGGCGAGGCCCTCGTGCGTGAAAGTAAGCATGCGTATCTCACTGTGCTCGGTGCGCGAACGCATGGCCCGCTTCAGAGCATGGTGTATGGGTCTGTGAGCCAGCACGTGACTCGTCAGGCCACCGGGCCGGTCGTGGTGGTTCGTGAGCCGTATGCTCCCCGCGCTGGTCTCATCGTGGTTGGGATAGACGGCTCCGAGCCGAGCAAACATGCGTTGGAGTTCGCCATGCGGCATGCCCGAGATACCGGTGGGCGTATCCTTGCAATGCATGTGCACAAGCACGATGGCCACACAGATGGAAAAGTTGATCAGGTGATCGCCGAGGCGCGGCTCAATGGTGTTCCTTTGGAGATCGAGCATGTTCGGGGCGTTGCTTCCGAGAAACTCGCTGAGGCAAGCCGCGAGGCCGATCTTCTCGTCACCGGCACTCGGGGACGCAGTCCTCTCAGCACGCTCTTCCTGGGATCAGTGACCCAGGAAGTTCTCCAGCATTCGCAGTGTCCCGTCGCCGTAGTTCGGTGACGCGCTTCTCCCTCAGCGGGGCAAAAGCACAATCTGCTGAACGGTGATTTCGTCCTGCTCGGATATCTGAAGGGGATTCGGTTTCTCGCAGGCATCAAGTCCGAGGTCATTGCCACGCATCAGGGCGTTGAGCGCGTTGACCGAGCGAGTGCGATCCTTGCTCATGGATTCCCGGGCGGTCACTAGGATCTGGACACCTTGGCGGATACCGTCTCACAACCGAGGACGACGCAGCTCCTTGACCAGCAACGGCCTTGCAGCCGCGGCAATTCGGAACGTGTGCATGGCATCGGATTTACCGACTCCGCGTCGATTCTTGGCATTCATCCGAGGTGCCTCTGCGACCGGGTAGCCATGGGCAGCGACGATGCCTGTGAGGATCGCCCCGTAGGAGGCCGCGCCTTCGATCACCCAGAGGGTGTCGGCGTCGGCTGCGGTGTGACGGCTGACCCAGCTGATGGCACGCACGATCCCCTCCGCAGAGGTGGGGAACGATCTGGTTTCCAGTGGCGTTCCGGTATGCGCTGCGAGGATTGAGTAGACGTGGTCCGAGCGTGGGTGTCAACACCCACGATGTACGGGTGTGAATGAGCGACGATAGACATGGCAATCACGGACCTTTCCGCAGTGGGCTGAGTTCAGCGGCGGCCATCGGCCATTGCCAGTCTGGGAAGGGTCGCAGAGTGGCAGCACTGTGATGAGTCACGCTCGACCAGGAGCTGACAATCTTCTCATTTAGCTACCGACGCGGGCCAGGCGGGTGCCGTCCGACCCCCCTGATGAACGGACAAGTCTTCTAGAAGACACACGCCGGTCAGCTAACGGGTGAGTCAGCTTTCCGCTTAGTTGGCAGACTCTTCCTCGTTCTCGATGTCTTCTACGTCTTCGTCTGCTGGGCCGGTGTCGCTTTCGAGGACCGGTGGCGTGCTCTCGACCTGTTCCTCAGGTTCCGCCTCGTCGGCTGGGCCGGACTGGGCATCGCAGCCGGTGAGAGTCAGCAAAGCTATGGTCGCCAGCGCAGTGATCGTCTTCGTCTTCATGAGTCCTCTTCTTCTCGGGGCAAGCATCGCCTGGCAGGCCGCGTAGAAGCCCCGCGCATGCCAGTCACGGCACGCACGAGGCTTCCGCGCAGTCCATTCACGGGGGAATTCACCAACAGGTGCCCTGTGATCAGTGACCGGCGCCGAGCTTGCCGGCCATCCGCTCGTGCAGCGCAGCGCTTGCGGTGTTGAGGCCGACGATCTCGACCCGCTTGCCGTACTTGGAGTACTTCTCGGTGATCGCATCCAGAGACGCCACCGTGGAGGCGTCCCAGACATGGGAGCCATACATGTCGATCACGATGTGGTCGGGATCCTCGGCATATTCGAACTGGGTGTAGAGGTCGTTGGAGGAGGCGAAGAACAGCTCACCGATGACCTCGTACTTGGCGATCTCCTCACCGAAGTGCTGCTCGATCCTGCGCTCCACCGCGGCCAGGTGAGCCACCCGGCGGGCGAAGAGCACCATCGCGGTGAGCACCCCCAGACCCACACCGATGGCCAGGTTGTGCGTCCACACGGTGGCGATCACGGTGACCAGCATCACCGCGGTCTCGGACTTGGGCATCATCTTCAGGGTCGAAGGCTTGATGCTGTGCCAGTCGAAGGTCGCGACCGAGACGAAGATCATCACCGCGACGAGAGCGGCCATCGGGATCATCGCGACGATGTCGCCCAGGGCAACCGCCAGGAAGAGAACGAAGATGCCGGCCATGAAGGTGGAGATCCGGGTGCGGGCCCCGGAGGCCTTCACGTTGATCATGGTCTGACCGACCATTGCGCAGCCGCCCATGCCGCCGAAGAAGCCGGTGATGATGTTCGCCGCGCCCTGGCCCCAGGATTCGCGGACCTTGCCCGAGCGGGTGTCGGTGACGTCGTCGACCAGCTTCGCGGTCATCAGTGATTCCAACAGTCCGACCGCGGCCATGCCCAGGGCGTAGGGGGCGATGATCTGGAAGGTCTCGATGGTGAGCGGGACGTTGGGGATGAACAGCTCGGGGATGGACTGGGGCAGCTCGCCCTTGTCACCCACGGTGGGCACGTTCAGCGCGAAGACGACGCCGAGGACGGTGATCAGCACGATGGCCACCAGCGGCGGCGGCACGATGCTGGTGATCCGGGGCAGCAGGTAGATGACGACCAGGCCCAGGGCGACCAGTGGGTAGACCAGCCAGGGGACCCCGATGAGGTCGGGGAACTGGGAGGTGAAGATCAGGATGGCCAGGGCGTTGACGAAGCCGACCATGACCGAGCGGGGGATGAAGCGCATGACCTTGGCAACACCGGTGACCCCCAGGACTACTTGAAAGACGCCGGCGAGGATGACCGCGGCGATGAAGTAGTCGAGCCCGTGGCTCGCGACCAGCGGGGCGATCACCAGCGCGGTGGCCGCGGTGGCGGCCGAGATCATTGCGGGGCGTCCACCGAGGAAGGCGATCGATACCGCCATGGTGAAGGAGGCGAAGAGCCCGATGCGTGGGTCGACGCCGGCGATGATCGAGAAGGCGATGGCCTCGGGGATCAGCGCCAGCGCCACGACGAGCCCGGCGAGGATCTCGGTCTTGAGCAGGCGCGGGGACTTCAGCGTGCGAAGAACGGACTGGCGTTCCTCGGGGGTGATCTCAGCATGTGGCGCGACAGTGGAGGCGGCCATGAATCTCCGTTCGGCGTTGTGGGCACGGGAGTGCCGGGGTTCAAGGTCTGCGAGTGTGCGCGCTACGGTGCGAGCTGAAAGAATAAGGAGTCCGAACGGTTCATGGTCGCGCGGCCTGCGCCAACTCTACTCTTACGTAAGGGTAGAGTTACAAGATCTGTGACGAAAGTCTCAGTTAGTGAGCTTGCTCTCGAGGTCCTCGACGATGTGTTCCGCCTGGGCCAGGTAGGCGGCGAGTTTCCGGCGTTCCTCGGTCACACGGTGCAGCGCTGCCTCTGCAGCGTCGCGCTGATCAGGGGTGAGGGATTCCAGGTCCAGGAGTCCGACGACCTCGGAGATCTCCTCGAGGCTGAACCCGAGGGGCTTGAGGTAATTGATGCGCTGGAGCCGCGCCAGGTCGGCTTCGGTGTAGACCCGGAATCCGCCCTCGGTGCGGCTGGTCGCTGGCAGCAGCCCGATATCGCCGTAGTGGCGGATGGTCCTCAGGGAGAGTCCGGTGCGTTCAGCGAGCTCGCCAATATGCATCTGGGTATCGGTCAGATTCTCCGACATGTGACCTCCCTGCATCGTGGCCCACCACTTTAGCAACGCCGCCCTGTAGCTCCGTTGTGGCTCCGTTATGGTTTCGGGCTGGGTTGGGTCATGAGTGTGGCCACACCGCGCCACTGACGCCGGACTGGGGCGCGACTTACTCTCACCTTACGGTAGGTTCCTCACACGGGGGCCGTTGCGTGGGGAAACTTCAAGAGGGGTGTCGGTTGAGCAAAGCACACGTGGGGTCGTCGTGGCAGGTGGTGGCCGCGGCTGCGCTGGCGACCATCATGAGCGCCCCGGGCCAGACGGCCGCGATCGCGGTGTTCACCGAGCCGCTGATTGCGGATCTGGGGATCACTCGCAATGCGCTCTCGACCAGTTACATGATCGCGACTCTGCTGGGCGCCTGCGCGATGCCATTGATCGGCCGGGCCCTGGATCGCTACGGGGTGGGCCCGGTGATGATCGTCATCGGGTTCGTCTTCGGCGGGGTGTTGATGCTGCTGAGTCTGGTGACCAGCCTGTGGGGGCTGACCCTGGGGTTCATAGGGATGCGCATGGCAGGTCAAGGCGCACTGGGATTGGCCGCGTCGACCGCGGTGGCTGTGCATGTGACCCGCCGGCGAGGCCTGGCACTGGGAGTGACGACCGCTGTGGGCTCGGCCGGTATCGCGATGTCCCCGGTGTTGCTGGAGTGGATGATCCGACACTTAGGCACCTCCACCGTGTGGATGATCGAGGGGCTCGCCGTGTGGGCCGTCGTGCTGCCACTGGGGTGGTTCTTTCTCCACCGCCAGCGAAACGCCACACGGTCCGCTGGTGAAACGGTGCGGGAACCCGAGGTGAGGCGGGGCAAGACCCCGGAACCTTCGGGCACGCCTGTCGAGCTTGGTCAGGCGCATCAGTGGACGGTGAGAGAGGCGCTGCACACACCGATCTTCTGGATCATCACCGCGGGGGTCGCCGCCTCAGGGATGTTGGGTACGGGATTGAATTTTCATCAGATTGCTGCGTTGGGGGAGCGAGGTCTTACTGCCACCGAGGCGGCCGCGAACTTCATCCCGCAGGCGATTGCGATGTTGATCGTCACGATCGGTGTGGGCGGTCTGGCTGATCGTGTTCGTCCGAAGTTTGCTGTGATGTTCTCCATGATGCTCCTCGCAGGGTCCTTGGGATTGCTCAATGTGGTCCAGGATGCATGGACGGCGGTGGGTTTCGGTGCGCTTCTCGGGGCGTCGGGAGGCGCTGTGCGTACGGTGGAAGCGGCTGCGTTCACTCGTTATTTCGGCACAGTGCATATAGGTGCGATCCGCGGAATCGTTACGACGATTTCGGTCGGGTCTACGGCTTTCGGCCCGGTGGTGCTGTCTCTGGGATACGGGGTGTTCGGGTCTTACGGCGTAGCTGCTGCGGTGCTGGCAACTGTCCCAGTGGCGGTCGGGTTCGCAGCCTTATTCGCGGGTGAACCCCAACGGCACACCGAGCAGTAGCCGTCTTTAGCCTCCAGAGGCACCCGCCCGCGGCGGGCGTGCTGAAAAATACGGGTGACTGATGCGACATGGAGCCCGTGCAGCCGAGTGGGACGGGTGAGCACCCTGGAGCGAAAAATCCCCTAACGACGAGACAACGTTGTCTCAGTGTGTATAGTGTCCTACATCACACAACCCGTGAGGGAGAGTTACGGCACATCGAATCCGGTGTGGGCAAATCTTGATGATTGGCTCTCCGCTGTCTAGTTGTCGTACGAATCATGTATGTCGCTCAGGCTTGCGCTGCGGAAATTCGTGCGAATCTTGTCAATTAGTTTGTCCAACGGAATTAACTCGCACTCAAGAAGATCTGGTGACGTTCGGACTCGAAGCCCCAGCACGACCCACCGCTCTTTCGGAGGTCGACAGGAGAATCAGGCTTGCTCGTGGGGTCGAGGGATAGTCGAACTGCACGGTGTCTCAAACCGTCAACATTCACGAAATGAGAATCAAATGGCTGATACAAGAAGTCGGAACCGCAGTCGCGGCACTAAAACCGTCGCGGTTCTTGGACTAGCAACCCTGGGTCTGGTCACAGGGTGCTCCGGCTCGTCTGATGCCGGCCCTTCCGATGAGAACGTAGAGCTCACGATGTGGTTCGGGCGTGAGGACTTCATTCCTGATGATGCGTTCGACGCTTTTCATGAGGAGTACCCAAACATCGAGGTAACGGCCGACGTAATCCCTCTGGAAGAGGCTACATCGACGTTCATGAGGCAGTACGACGCTGGTTCGGCCCCGGACCTCTTCCAGATCGAATATGAATACGCGGGGTTACTTGCTCGCCGAGACATGCTCCTCGATCTCGCGGACATTCAGACGACCTGGGAAGAAGAAGACCCTGAACTCTACGACAATATGATTGATGCTGGCTGGGAGATGGGGACCTGGGACGACACCGTGTACGGGCTGGCGCTGCACCTGGGACCGTACCTTCATACTTATCGAACCGACGTTCTGGAGGAAGCAGGCGCGGAGGTCCCCACCACGTGGGAAGAGGTCCTCGAGGCGAGTAGGGCGATCGTTGAGGAAACCGATTCCTACGGATGGGGAACAAACGGTTCCCGTGAAAACAAGCCGGCATGGGAAATCTCAATCTTCGCTCAAATGGGTGGACAGTGGGAAGACAATGTCATGCAGATCGATTCGGAGGCCGGCCACTATTGGCTGAGCTTCTACCAGACCCTAATCAGTGAGGGACTGGCCCACCCGGACACTATTGCTTGGAACAGTGGAGATATGCGGGCGGCATTCATGGATGGTTCCTCCGCTCAGGTGATGGAAGCACTGAATGTCTATCCTGAGTTTCAGACCGTCATCGAGAATGGTTCCGAGTGGGACGTCAGTGTTAGTCCCATCGCACGTGAAGGTGCCGAGGAAGAATCCCGATACGTCGGGAACGGATGGCCGTACTACGTAAATTCCCAGACAGAGCATCCCTACGAGGCGGGACTTGTTCTCCGTTACTTGGCTGATTTCGACCAGTCCCTGTCTGTTGCGACGCGTTATCAGCCAACGGCCAACATCGAAGTAATGGAAAGTGACGAGTACCTCGAGGCCAATCCATACGCTGAGGAGCTGCTCAGCACCTGGTCCGAAGTGGAACAGGCTCCCGCGCATCTCATGCAGGCGCAAATGAACGAAGTCATTCGCGACGCCGTGCAGTGGGCGCTGGCCAACCCGGATGGTGACGTCGCCGAAGCCGCCCAAGGGTTCCAGGAAGAACTCGACAGCCTAGCTGCTGAGGTTTCCGAGTAATTTCCTACAGGCAGGTAACCGTCTGACGGGTACGTCAGTGCCCGTCAGACGGTTCTACCCGCTCGATATCGCGTCGATGCAGAAGTAGAAGAGGAAATATGGCCACCACCACACTAGAGCGCGATCGGACCAGAAGCGCGGCCGTCCGCCGCGCAGGTCGACGCAAAAAGCTCACACCGTTCCTATTTATAGGCCCCGCAATTGGACTCATCGTTGCAGTGCTGGCGTATCCAGTCATGTACGGTATCCAGTTGTCTCTGTTTGAGACTAACGTCATTGGAGAAACGACGTTTATAGGCCTGGGACAATATTTCAAGCTATTTGCGGACCCTGCGTTCCAGGGGGCGCTTGTTCGCTCTCTCGTCTTGGTTGCTTCATCAGTCATTATCGGCATGGTATTTTCCATGACCTTCGCGCAGATCCTCCATAAAATCACGTTCGGCGGAAAAGTATTCCGAACGATCGTTCTAATTCCGTTCCTGGTTTCCGGAATTGCCGCCGCCGTGATGTGGAGGTTCCTGTTCGCTCCCACAGGTGGAGTTGTAGGCCTTGTCTTCGACTTCTTCGGCGCAGACGCAATCAGTTGGCTCGGTGACCCGACAAGAGCAATGATCGTGCTCATCCTCGCCAATGTGTGGTTCATCAGTCCCTTCTCGACACTGATCATCTATGCCGGTCTCAAGACCGTCGATCCGAACCTCTATGACGCTGCAGCCATCGACGGTGCGGGCGGATGGGATACCTACCGATTCATCACCGTTGCTGCACTAGGTCCGCAACTTATGCTTTCACTGATGTGGCTGAGCTTTGCGAGCTTCAACATGTTTGACCTCATCATCCCCATGACTGGTGGAGGGCCTGGTCGCTCGACTGAAGTACTGGCGCTTCTTCTCTATCAACTCGGATTTGAACAACTTGACTTCAATGCAGCGGCCGCAGTCATGGTCGTTCTACTCGGGCTCAATATTGGTTTGAGCGCTGCCTATCTGAAACTGGTGCCCCGCGATGAATAATCAGAAAGTGATAGTTAAAGAGCCTGCAAGTTCCCGAACGAGTCCTGACCGGGAGGCGCCGCCCAAGACGCGAGAGTACAAGACCTCGATCATCCCGTCCTGGGTTCGAAAGCGAATCATATGGATCCCGCTGGCATTCGCGATCGTATGGTCCGCAGTGCCGATTGCATGGGCGCTGTTGGCTTCATTTAAGCCAGCCAGCGAGATCAATCAGACACAATCCACGATCCTTCCGCAGGACCCTACGTTTGCCAGCTACATATCGGTACTGAGTGACGGCAGTTTCTGGATGTTTACGGGAAACAGTCTGATCGTGTCAGTCACGTCTACGGTTCTTGCCGTCGCCGTGTCGTCGGTGGCAGCCTATGGTTTCGCCCGGTACGCATTCAAGTGGCGCCATACTTTGTTGCTGTTTATCCTGATTCCCCGTCTCGTTCCTCGAGTCAGTTTGATTGTTCCTCTCTATGAGATGCTGACCGCCACTGGTTTGCTCAACACGTATGCCGCGCTGATCATCATCTATGCAGGAACGGCTATCCCTCTTGCTACGTGGATCATGATGGGCTTCGTTCAGGCTGTCCCGAGGGAGATCGACGAGGCTGGAAAGATTGATGGCGCAAGTACGTGGCAAACTTTCACCAAACTTGTGTTGCCTCTCACGATCCCGGGACTGCTGACGATCACGGTGCTCTCCTTCCGAGAGGCGTGGAACGAGTTCCCGTTCGTACTTGCCCTCACCACGGGGCCGGAATTGAGAACCCTCCCCTACGGGCTCTACATGGCGCTAGACTCCACAGGAATCCAGGATTGGTCGTATATCCAGGCATTCACAATGCTGAGCATCATACCGATCATCCTGCTCTATATTCGGTTTGAGAAACATGTCGTAGCCGGGTTGTCTCAAGGCGCGGTGAAGTGAGAGTGGTCCGAATGTGACTCCCTACGAGTGCCGCTACCGCGTATGGGGATGGGTATCGGGTCGTCCTTCAATCATGAAAATGAAGACGGCCCGATGCCCATCCTTATCGAGTGCTTACGACATGGAGTAGTTGTTGTGCGCGGTGCCGTCCTGAAGCTCAGCATTTCCATTGCACCCCCCCCTGAGGAACACTTGTGAGGTCGAGGTTGCGGTGCGACAGGCCTATATTTGCGTGCCGGAAGCCTTGAGTTGAGGTGGGCCAGATGACTCAGTCGGCTCTAGCCGTGGCCTGTCGGATGACGTGGTGCCGCGAGAATGGTCGCCTGTGACAAGTGTTCGTTCCGATGTTTGGAGTTCGTTTATGTCGCACACAGATCCTCACGATAATCCCACAGGGCCTCCTTCAGCTTCGACTGCGACGGGAGCGTTTACTGTCACTGACGTAGATAAGCTTGCCGAACGGGTTCTAGCGCTCATACCTCAACAAGGGCGCATACTCGTGGGCATCGCGGGCAGCCCCGGTGCCGGCAAAACCACGTGCGCCATAGCGGTGGCCGCGAGAATAGCTGAGTTGCTCGGCAGCGCGGAGACGGCTGTGCACTTGCCAATGGACGGGTACCACCTGGCCAATGCCACTCTTGACCGTCTCGGCCGGCGCCACCGTAAGGGCGCGATCGACACCTTTGATGGCTGGGGGTTCGTTGCGCTGCTTCGCCGCCTGCTGTGCGAACCAGGAAACATCGTCTACGCACCAAGCTTCCGCCGCGATGTCGACGAGGGCATCGCCGCAGAGATCGCCGTGTCGCCTGATACGCGTGTGGTCATTGTGGAAGGAAATTACCTGCTCGCCGAGGCCGAGCCGTGGGCGCAAATTAATGAGCTTCTCACCGAGTCCTGGTTCTGCCAGACAAGGGAACAAGAGCGCTTCAATCGCTTAGTCAAGCGGCATGAGCGCTATGGAAGGAGCCGCGAAGACGCCCGCGCCTGGGCACAGTCTGTTGACGGCTTGAACGCCCAGTTGGTCGAAGCCACGCGCTCTCGCGCGACCCTCATCATCAGTGGCTCCTCCGATGGAGAGAATGCGTAGCGCCGAGCATCTGAGATCCGACGACGTGCAGTGAATGTCGAGAACACGCTGTGTCTTGTAGCTATCGAAGCGTGGCCGTCGCTAGGGAGTGCCACCCGCGATCCGGGAGTCAGCGACGACAACATCGATGCATAGCCGCGTCTTGCGTAAGCGAATGAGAATGATCCTCGGACGCAGCACTATGGAGAAGAGCGAGCTGGACTCGATGAAGAGCAGATCCCCGAGTTCGAGGCGCCGAAAGTTTTCGCGAGGCCTCCCGGCCGACCTTACCTCTCGACCGTCTGGGCCTGAGAGCCGAGCGGCTGTGACGCCCATCGGGCCACTCGCTAAGTCCAAGACCCGATGGTATGAACTCCCGGTGGTCAGTCAGTTCTTGCCATCTCCCATGGCCTGGCCCTAGGCGTGCAGTTCGGTTGAGTAAGTCCATCGAGGAGCGCGCTTGGAGGCCTGGGTGCGGTAGACCGGTTCAGAGCCTGAGCGCAGCCTCCTCGGCGGCCTGTGCGACACCGTGCCACTCTCGTCGGAGTTCATCGTTGCCGGGGCCAAAGTGCTTCAGCACGACAAGATCCTCGTTCGGAGAACTGTTGACCACGGCGACGCCTCCGGAAGCCGCTTCGGCGGTGACGAAGAATTCATCGTGGCTGAGCTGCCCAAAGCGAATCTGGTGGGCCGTCGCAAGATGCTGTCCGTTGATGCTGCCGCGACCCGCGATCGTGATTAAACCGTAAGCATCATCCTCCGTGATCGTGACTGCTGTACCCGGACCCACAGTGAGCTCTTTAGCGCTAAACGAATCCGAACGGTAAGCGATCCATCGTTCTCGGTACCCGCTGCCTGCGCCGGCAGCCTGCGCGGAGACCGAGGTTTCGATGGGAGGAGTGAACCTGCGTGTGAAGAACAAGGGATCCTGGTTCAAGTCCCAGTCAATGAGGTCCAGGATGAACTCGATGTCCCCCTGCCTGCCCTCCGGCACGTCCTTCCACATCAATTCATTAGGTACTTCCCGGTGATTGGACCAGGATTCGGCCATGGCGAACACGTCCGAGGCCGACTGAGGTTCGTAAGTGCATACGCTGGCGGGCGCGTGGAGGAGTCCCGCCGGGACGTCCCACCCGGTTCCCAGGGACACACGATAGGCGCGTGCGAGTTCGGTGATCTGATTGTCCCCGCCCTCTTGGAAGCGTCGGAGGCGCTGCGCCAATTGTTTCCTGGTGACTTCGGGATGCAGACCAAAGAATGTGTACGGGAATTCACCGAGGTGATCATTCATTTGCGTAGGAAAAAAATAGGCTTCAGGCTTTGATCGCTTACCCACTAGTTCGGCATGTTCCTGCCGGTGATGCAGGTGAAAGGGAAGTGGGGCGGCGTTGTCGAAGAACTTCGAATACATCGGCCACCCGTGGTATTCATCCCAGAGTCGTTGCCCTACTCCAGTCGCACCGAGGTGGTCTACCAAGGTGTCAAGCGGGATCAACTCGGATCCACCGTCTGCACCAACGGCCACGACAAGACTCAGGCCTTCGTGCTCACCTGTTTCGGGACCGTTGTCTGCCCGGACAGTCGAAGAGAGCCAACGTTCGTCGATCCCCCCACGGTCCTTGCCGAAAGGGAAATAGTCCGCCGGATGGAGTCGAAGTCGGCGCCCCGGCGTGCAGAACGAGCGCGGAACCCAGGCTGGAGCCAATCGGAAAATACCTTCCGAGTACTCGTGGGTACGTTCAACGGCAGAGGCCAAGACCGTGACTGAGCTTCGGTAGACTGATAATTCAGGACTCACTGCAATGCACCCTCGATTCCTCCGTGTATACACGCAACTGACTGCATCTTTTTTCCCTGTATCGATTCTTGAAAAGCGCATCGTGGGCGCGCGAGGCCGGGAGTAACAGGTTTAGAGTCCATGGACGTCTCCGGTAGCCTCCGGTTCCTGATTATATACGCCTCTATGTGCTGCCGATCATAGTCCTGAGTGCGTGCGTAGTGCTTGGCCTGGAGACTTTGGGTACTCCTGGGCACTGAAGTTGCGAAAAACAGCGCCGACACCGATTGGTCTGGGGGCTGCACGCTTGCTACTTCTGGGCGCCTGGTGTCTGGACCCTAAGTTAACGAGTTGTGGAGGCCGAATCGCAGGTAGCCTAGTGGCGTAGACAACGTTGTCTCAGGCCTTAAAACCATGAGGAGCACGATGAAACGCAAGTCAACTGACCGACGCCCCACCATGGCAGACGTTGCGCGCGGTGCAGGCGTCAGTATCAAGACGGTTTCCCGCGTCATCAACGATGTGCCGACCGTTGACGAGTCTCTCGCGAAGCGTGTGCGAACCGTGGCGAAGGACTTGGGGTTTCGATCGAACATGGCCGCCTCAGCGCTTAGATCAGGTGCACCGACCGCTACTATCGGGCTTTTGATCAAAGATCTTAGCAACGAGTTCTACGCCAATATCGCTTCTGCTGTCGCCGAAGTTGCACGTGAGCACGGCACACAGTTAATCACGGCTCACTCTGGCGAGAATGCTGATGACGAGATGGAAGCGATACTCGATCTTTGTGCCAGGCGGGTGGATGGACTCCTTATCGTCCCCACGGGGGGCAATCACTCGCGTCTGAAATCAGAGATCGAACTTGGTATTCCTATGGTTTTTCTTGACCGCAGGCCCACTGGACTTGACGCAGACGTTGTTATCCTGGATAACGTTGCAGGCGCTCGGAATGGAGTGGAACAGCTTATAGAGCAAGGCAATTCACGCATTGCCATTCTTTTAGACACGTTGAATATGCCAACCATGCGGCAACGCCTCGACGGGGCGCGTTCAGCCTTCTCGGCGCGTGGACTCCCGCTAGACGACTCTCTGATCAAGTTGAATATTGCCACCCCGCAACAAGCGGAGGAAGAGACTGAAAGGCTCCTGGAGTCACAAAATCCACCGACTGCTTTCTTCTGCGGAAATAACCGGTCGGCGATCGGGACGATGAGAGCGTTGTGGAAGCGGCAGGAGAACCAGCAGTTGCTCGCGTTCGATGATTTTTTTCTATCTGAGTTCATGCCGCGATCACTAAGCGTCGTGCGTTACGATAATCGCGCTCTCGGGTCCATTGGTGCAGACCTTCTGTTCAGGAGGATCTCGGGGGAGTCGTTCCCGTCAAAGACGATAGTGCTTCCCACTGAAATAGTGAGACGGGGTATCTCCTGTTAGGGAGGCCCGGGAGTGAGATCCACGCCTATCCTCGCCTCAGAGTGGCTCGAGGTTTGGGGCCAGGGAGACAATCCTCGGATCCGCCTTTTGAACCACCCTGGGAGGGTCCTATAGAGCGTCAGGAACCCCCAGGTCGGTTCTGAGGTCGTTGTAGACCTATCTTGCGATTCCGGATCTACTCGGTGATGAACTCCCGTAAGTGAAGCGAACAGCCTCCCAAAGCACGGATAAGCCCCAGCACCAATTCGGTGCTGAGGCTTGTGACTGTGTCGGCGTTGAAGCGTCACTGCTGCGGATACTGGCCTGAACCTCCGTACTGTCCCGGGTCGCAGTATTCCTCAGACTCTTCGGGCTCCACGTCGTGCTGTGGCGCAGGGGTCGCCGCGCCCTTGGCGCGTGTCCGACGTTTCTCTGCAGCGTCCTCGAAGCGACGCCGGGCCTTGGCGTCCACCTGGGCGTAGAGGTCCGGGTGGTCTTCGCTGAGCACCGCTATCATGATCTCTCTGATCCGGGAGTTCTCGGTCTCCTGCCGACGCTTGAGCTCCGCGATCTTCGCGTCGGCGTCCTCTTTTGTCACCTGAATCTCTGCGTCGATGTGCGAGATGCCCGCGTTCAGCTTCTCGTTGATCCGCTCGTTGCGAGTCTTCTTCTTCGCCATGGGGGAGGGCAACGTACGTACGTTGCTTGCAGCGTGGGCTGCAGCGCGCGCACGTTGCTTGCTTGCAGCGTGGAGCGCGACGTACGTACGTTGCACTCCACCAGAAGACGGGCTTCCCCCTCACCAGGGGGCTCAGGCGTGGGTGGCGGCACGCGTACATGGGTACCGAAGAGCGCGCGTGACGGCGGGCATACGGTCATAGGCCGCAGTACGCACCGAGGCGCCCCGCTGGGAGGCGAGACCTCAGCACGAGCCGCCCGCCAGCGTCAGTCTCTCAACACCGAACGCCCGGCTTGCACCGAGGCGAGCAGCCGGTCGCGGTCGACAGTCATCGGGTGTTGACCGCGGTTAGTCGCGGAAGAGCTGATGGGCCCGCTGCCTAGTGATGTTGAGGATCTTGCCGATGTCAGTGAAGCTGGCGCCCTTGGCGCGAGCCGCGCGGACCACCTCCGCGCGCGCTGGTTCGAGGTCGTGGTAGATGCTCTCGATGTCCCACAGCGCCTCCAGGGGATCTTCCGCCACATCCATGTTCACCTCCATGCTCCGGGCGTACAGGGCGATCCGCTCAGCACGCCGAGAAAGCGGGACGTGGTGCCGGGTGGTCGGTGTTGAGTCTGGTGAAGTCGTCATACTGTCAATAGGATTTGACACTCGGCGCACTGTCAATGCAGGACGCACCACTGAGTCGCAGGCAGATGGTCGAGGACCCTCGTGAGCCTGCAGACCGAGCACTAGAACTCGTTGACTGATTTGCCCGGTCGCAACGGAAGGTGCGGGACATGGTTGAGACGGGACACAAGGACTCCGCCCAAGAGAAGCTCGACCTCCTGAACCAAGACCCGCAGACCCGACTGCTCACCGCGGGTGAGATGGCTGAGTGCGTCGATAAGGCCCGCAACTGGCCCTCGGAAGCAGCTCGCAAGGGACGACTGATCTCCACCAGCCACGCTGAGGAGACCTGCTACCCCGCCTTCCAGATCGACCCGGTGCATCGAGAGCCCTGGGGCTGGGTCTCGACCATGGCACGGATCCTGTACAACTAGGCCCACCCCGCCCAGGTGCGCACGTAGGTGAAGTCCGCGACCCAGACACGATTCGGCGCATCAGCGGTGAAGTCCCGATTCAGCAAGTCTCCGGCACGGACCCCATCCTTGGCCCGGATCGTGGTGCGAATGCCCTTGCCTCGGCGCACACCGGCCAGCCCCAGGCTGCGCATGGCCCGGTCTACTGCGCCCCGGGAGGCACCCGGGATCCTGCGGCGGGTCAGCGCAGTCATCTTCCGCCGGCCGTAGAGTCCCTCCGGAGCGAG
>NZ_JAJOYV010000015.1:0-11601 GCF_022565855.1 Nesterenkonia sp. AY15
ACTCGACAGCGAAGCCTTCGTTCCTGAGCTCCTCGATGAACGCCAGGATCAGCGGCTGCGGGGGTCGAGTTCCCGCGCGAAGAAGATTGAGGCCCTGCGCAGGATCTGATGGGTCTCTTTCTGTCGCCGGTTCTCCATGAGCAGCTGCTTGAGCTCGGCGTTCTCATCGGTGCTGACACCTTCGCGGGTGCCGTGGTCGATCTGGTGCTGACGCACCCATCGCCGGAGGGTGTCTCGGCCGCCACCGACTTGTTTGGAGATGACCTCCACTGCGGCGGTGCGGGAGGATTACTCGGACTGGTGACCGAGGACCAATCGGACGGCGCGCTCCTTCGGAGCGGGATCGATTCGACGAGGTATGGCTACATCCTTTCGGCTTAAAAAGATGCGGCATCAAACCTGGGACGCTTCAGAAAGACTTCGATCAAGATGTGGGAACGCGACGGGACACCAAACCGCACACATCTCACCACTCGCGCATGGGACGGGCACTAGTGACAGTAGACACACCAGAGAGCACCATATCTATAACTCCCAAAGCCAACCCCTGGAGGGGCAGGCCGACAGGGGCTCTGCTATCACATCTCGAGTAACGGGGGTCGGCGGAAATGGAACCCTACGACGCAACACACCAAGGAAGACGGAGACGAGGCCGCATTTCGGGATTCCTTGTGGTCGTGGCTGTACTCCTCAGTGGGTGTGTCTCGACGGAAGCAGACTCGGAGGGAACCGGGGATGAGGGTTCGACTGCATCGACTAGCACCTCGAACACAGGAGAGGGGCAGGCGGTTGACGACAACAGCATGACCCGACGAGATTTCCCCCCGCTGGAGAATTGCCCCAGCTCCTCGGAGCAGCTTAACCTCATGAACGAAAGCACTTATCAGATCTTTGGGCAAGTGGACGGAATCGACCCGTCAACCGGGCAGCCCTCGCAGCAGTTCATCCCCTTTGGCACCGGATGGGCGGTCGATGAGAGGTTGCTGGCGACGAATGCGCACGTGGCAGGCGCATTCGTCGAGACTGCTGAGGCCGGAATTCAGCTTTCACGCGCCGTCGCGGTCCAGTCGGGCACTGGTACGGTGGTTAGAATTCTTCGAGAGGTGACTCACCCGAGTTATGCGCAGGATCCTCTAGGATCCCCCGACGTGGCCCTTCTCACGACCCAAGAGGTCCTTTCAAACACTCTAGAACTCGCCTCTCCTGACAGCATTTTGGATCTTGGGGACGAGTTTCACTTGGTAGGTTTTCCTGGTGATGTGGACACGTTCATTAGTCAACGACCGGGAGAGACGATTCCTCAAGCGACGTCTTTGAACGGAACAATCTCAGCCCGTCGCGCGCACTCCCCAGACCAGGAAGTCACACCGGAGACATTGGCTGTGTATCAGCACCAGGCCCCCACCACGCCAGGAACAAGTGGTTCAGCGATGGTGCATTGCGGTGAAGTAGCGGGCATCAATAATGCCGGAACGGTGAGGCTCGTACTGGAATTGGATGAGAACGGCGAGCTTGCCTCCGATCGGCAGTCCGCCGCCGCGAACAATTTCGGCGTTCACGTCCGATTTATTCACGAGATTTTGGATCTTTTTGAGGCAGACGCCGTACCAGGTAATTCCTTGCCGCTCCCGGCCGTCGTCTCGGAACCCGCTGGAGACGAAGAAGCGAGTGGAGGCCAAACCGAAGAGTCCAGCGAGACGTACAGCTTCACGGGCGAGGTTCAAGGCAGCCATCGCATTACCTTCGACCTATCGACCGAGACTGGTGAAATCAATGGGATGGCTCAGTGGGGCACAGGCACATTCCTGCTCGTAGGCACCTTCGACCTCGAAACCCTTGAGTTCAGCATGACCGACGACGCTCCGGAACAGAACTCAACTGTTCCACGTGGCTTCTACGTTGGACAGCTATACGAAGACGGGACTTTCGAGGGGAATTACTCCGAGGACGGCGAGTCTGCAACATACTTTCAGGGAAACAGAACGGGTTAGACGAATGATCATGATGTGACTGCCGTCTGAAGCAAGCGGTTTTTCCGGAACCGTGTGTGACTCCAGACGCTCTCCCCGGCGGGATGAATAACGGTGACAAATGCGGTCTCTCAGAAAGAAGATGGGTCAGCCAAAATGAGCTAAAATACATCGAATTCTCGGGCTTGCTTTTTGTGGTTCGTTTATCTACAAAACACCACTCCGAGCCTCGCGGACTATGCAGACTGGCAGTACGTCCAGCATCGCTTTTCACCTCCAGCTGGAACCCCCTGCGGCTAGGCAGGAAGACTTGACTTTTTTATTCTGAAGGGTGCATCCAATGTCAAATTCTGAATTCGAAGCTGCGCTTCGCCTCGTCGGCGGCAGTGGGCAAGGAACCATGCCATACGAGCTCTCCAAGGGAGAGGTCGAGATCCTTCGTGTGGTCGGTTCGAAACGCCCGGGAAGAATCACGTCAGTTGGCGGCGACCTGGTCCTCACGACTTGTCGAGTCATCTTCACTCCACTGGACACAAGCGACGTATCGAAGCTCCTTTCCTTCGGACTTGGCAAAGCAGGTGCTGATGGAGGAATCGTCGGGATAGTTGACAAGGTCCAAGAAATGATCGGGACTGCAGCACCGATCGGGAGCGGGGCATTGACAGAGCTCTCCCGCATTGAAGCTGGCCACGAAGGATCCCTCCTCAAGCCGCCGACTCTAGTCATACACGGGAGTGACGGCAGTTCGGAGGAGATCGGTGTTCTAGAGAAAGGACTCAGTCACAACTCTTCCGCGAATAATCGTGCCGCACGTGATCGGTTCATCGAGGCAACCGTGAAGCAAATCGCGCTATAGGAGGCCCGGGCACTCAGCTCCTTCCGTGGGCGTTACCTTCAGCAGACCCGTACACGCAGGTCGTCAACCGCGTTGGGGTGAGCGGAGCTGAACTGTTTAGCCCGGTTGAGCACACCCTTGCCGGGGTGCTCGGAATCATAGGAGGCCTGGATGGACTAGATGGCGTCTACGAGTGCTAACCCGATCGCATCCGGCCAACCACCACGGTACGCCGTGAAGAACTCCTGAGGGAGCGAGTCGACTGCTGCAATTAAAGCCGTCATGTTTGGTTTGTCAATGGTATCGCTCAAAACTGCAGATTACATGCTCAGAATGCGCAAACCACAGGATCATAGGATGAAAAGAAGGTGCAGATCCGAAGGCTTCCCAAGCCCATCCGATCTCGGCTCGAATCAAGGAACAGCGGTCGCGTCCAAGCCACCAGCATTCAAGGTGAACACCACCGTCCCGTGCAGATCAGTGCGGTAGACCGCGGCACCCAGGTCCTCCAACTTGGCGATGATCTCAGCGGAGGGGTGCCCATAGGTGTTGTCCTCCCCCACCCCGATCAACGCCAGCGCCGGCCGGGTCACCTCCAGCACCTCTGTGCCGCCGTTGGCCGCCCCATGATGAGCGACCTTGAGCAGATGAACACCTTCAGGGGCTCCCGTCCGGCGCAGCCAAGAGGCAGCCACCTCCTCCTCGAGATCCCCCAGTGTCAACACCCGCAGCGGCTCATCGACGGACCCGACCGTCCCTTCCGGCAGATCAGGGTCCACGGTTTCGATGAGCGCCACGAGCGAGTTGTCATTGGCCTCGGCGTGATGCGCCTCGGCGGCCCATATGGTGAGCCGCACACTGAGCCCCCGGGTGAACTCGAAGCTCTCCCCGACCTGGGGCCGATGCACCGGGATGCTCGGGGGCAGCTCCCCGACCGATTCCACTTCGGTTTCCACGTCCCAGCCGGCGCTGCCGGCATGCAGGATCAGCCCCGGCGCACGGTCCTCAATGACCCCTGGGGTCCCGCCGTAATGGTCGCGGTGTTCATGAGTGAGCAACAGCGCCTCGACCGTCTCCACCCCCAGCTTCCTGAGGCACTCATCTGCCAGCAGCGGGTCCTCCCCCGTATCCACCACCACGCCGGCGGACTCTTGGGTGCGGACCACCAGCATGTCGCCCTGCCCCACATCACACAGCGCCACCCGCCACTGATCAACCCCACGTGAAGGCACCAGCGCCGTCACCGGCAGCACCAGGGCCAGCATCGCCGCCGCAGCTACCGCCAAGAGGACCACATGCCAACGGCGGAACCGATCCACCAGCCCCCAGGCCAGCACAAGTGCGGCGAAGATATAGAGCACCACCAGACCCCAGCCCACCCAGCCCTCGGGCCAGGGGGCAGCGGCCTGCGGAAGCCCCGCCGCGACCCTGCCGATCATCCCGAGACAGGCCGCCGCCAACCCGCAGCACCACAGGATCGGCACCGCGACCCAGGGCAGGGTCGTGGAGATCACCGCAGCTAAGGTACCCGGCACGGTGATGAACGGCACGAACGGGGCGGCCAGCACATTGGCGGGCACCGCGTAGGTGTTGACTGCGGCCGAGAGCGGCAGCAACACGGGGGTGACGAAGAGCTGCGCGGAGAACGCCAGGGCCAGCGGTGCCGCGAGAATCGCCGGCAGGAACGTTTCCAGCCGCTCCCGGATCCGGGTCCCGATCACCACGATCCCCGCCGTGGCGGCCGCGGAAAGCTGGAACGCCGGCTCAGTCGCGTAGAACGGATCAAAGACCAGCAGGCCGAGCACGCAGAGGCAGAGCAGCGAAAACGCCGCCCGTCCGCGCCCGGCGAAGAGCGACACCGCCGCGATGCTGCCCATCACCCCGGCACGGATCACACTGGGTTCGGGGTGCACCAGCAGCACGAAGAGCACCAGTCCGATGACCGCGACCGGAACAGTCGTCCATCGCGGAGCCCGCACCAGACGCACGAGCCCCATCAGCGCACCCATGACCAAAGCGCAGTTGGCGCCAGATATAGTTTCAATCAGGGATGGGAGCAGACTATGCAAGATGAGAGACAGTGCCCAAGCGAAGCAACGGTAGCCAGAGAGTACCTCCGGGTGTCCAGGGACCGACACGGCACCGGAAAGTCCCCTAATCAACAACACGCTGAAAATGCGAAGGCCGTGGCGCAATGGGGTTGGGCGCTCCACCCTTCTCCATATCGAGACGATGACCGGAGCGCGTCTAGATACGCGGCGAAGGACCGGGAGAACTTCCGCAGGCTGATCGATGACCTCGAGGAGGGACGATTCGAAGCGGACGTCCTGGTTATCTGGGAATCCTCACGGGGGTCACGACGGACAGGTGAGTGGGTCAACCTCATAGAGCTGTGCGAAGAACGAGGGATCCTTATTTTCGTCACCACGCACAGACGAGAGTACGACCCTTCGAACGCTCGTGATCGGCGATCGATGTTGGAGGACGCGGTTGACTCCGAGTACGAGTCCGCGAAGACTTCCGAACGCATCCGGCGTGACGTTCAGGCGGCGGCTGAGGAAGGCCGTGTCCATGGCAAGAATCTTTACGGGTATCGTCGGATCTACGATGAGAAGACGGGACAGCTGTCACACATCGAGCCGGACCCGGAGCAATCCGGAATCGTCCAGGAAGCCGCCCATCGTGTTCTTGCGGGTGAGACGTATTATTCGATCGCAAGGTCGTTTAACGAGCGGTCGGTGCCTCCACGTCGTCCCTCCCACAAACCACACCGCGCTCACCTTGGATGGACGCCTGCCGCTGTTAAGTCAATGCTCTCCACGCCCGCATACGCTGGCAAACGCCAGCACCGTGGCGCCATTGTGGCGCAGGCTGTCTGGCCACCGTTGATTGATCCCGATCTATGGGAACGAAAACTCCTGCCTTTGCTTAACAACCCGGCACGGAAAAGGACTAATGACTGGCCAGCCAGACACCTTCTCACTGGCATCGCGGTATGCGGAGAGTGTGGTGGCCGTGTAAGGGTCGGCAAGCAAAATAACGGACGACCGAAGTACGACGAGGGTGGACGTCCCTTGCCACGGGAGCACTACAACACCTATGTCTGCCAGGGCGTGCCGGGAAAGACTGGTTTTCATGTCGCGATGAAGACGACACACCTCGATCAGGTGGTTACGGAACACGTGATCGCACGCCTGGAACGCGTGGACTTCATCACAACGTTGGGACAGCAGGACGAGAACGTGGATGCTGAGATGCGGGTACTGGTCCAGGAGATCGAGAGTCACCGTAGGTATCTCGATGAGGTCCGCGAGCACGCCGCCAAACGGCACGACATGTCTATCCTGTTTGATCAGGAGGACCGTGTTCGTCCGCTGATAGACGCTGCACAGGCCAGTCTCGAGCGACTCGCGGCGACCGACCCTCTGGTCATCGATATTGCGTCTGCAGACAGCATTCGAGAAACCTGGGAAGGGCTGACCCTGGCGGACAAGCGGCGTGTGGTCAGGGCCCTTATGACGCCGCGAATCAACCGCGTAGGCGACCAGGGACGAGGGCGAAAGGGGGTCAACACTGAGAGGGTAGAACCAGGATGGAGATAGCTTCTGTTCCGCGGGATACCAGTATTTTTCCCTGGATATGCACCTCCGTAAATCCACCGTATAATTAGAGCTTGTCACGCGTCTGGGCGTGTGGCGTACGTGTGGGGTCTCGCAAGCCCCTTCAGAGACTGTCCGAGGTAGGCCCACCTCACGACCGAGCGCTGCGGATCCCAGTTAGCCGCAGTTCAAGGCAGGACCAATATGAACGGGCGGAGTAAGCGTCAGCAGTTGACGAAAGACTGCGGCAGGACTCCATCTGGCAGCACAGGTGCAATCTAGAGCACCAACTGTGAGTGTGTCGGCCAGAGACGTCAGCGCGCTATGCGTGCCTGTCTCTGGAGAGATACATGGTTACGACTACGGGCAATACCGAACTCCTCACGCTGGTCCAGGCTTCTGAGAAGCGAGATCGCACCGGTCAGCGCGAGTTCGGCTCAATCGACACGCTGCGCCGTCGGATTAGACGCGGAGACCTTCCCCATCAGGTCCATGACGGGAAGTACTTCCTCAGGCTCGCTGACCTCCACGCCATGCGGAAGGCCTCCGCAAGTCAGCGTGCTTTCGATGAGCTGAAGGCGGCTGCAACCCGCGCAGCCTCAACTGCACCTCCGATCAGCGTTGAACGTCGGGACGAGATCTTGGCGATCCTGCGAGGTTCTCGGTGACTATGTTTATCGCAGTCGATGGTCGCTCCCATGTCGGCCTTCCTTGGGAACATGTTCAGCCCACATGGCCCTGTGCACTCTCGCAGCCACGGTGTGGGTGGTCATGTTCGTTGGGTCTTGGAGCCCCAGTGGGGCTCCAAGACCCAACGAACATGACCGTCGCTAGACGGTCTGACCCGCGCAGCGGCCCCGGACAATTGGGAGCGCAGCGAGCAATTGTCTTACGGGGCTATAGACATTCCTTGTCTCGGGGTGCAGAGGCTCGAACAATTGGGTGCAGGGTCCCGATTGATGGAGAAGTGCCCCGAGACAAGGAATGTCCCACCCCAAGGACCGCGAAGCGGTTTGCAGGGGTGCGCCTGTCCACGCCCGCACTCAGGTCTCAGGGTGTGGAGCGATGACTGTTCAGGGACACGCCGCTTTCCACCTCGAGCACAACGCCCACGGGAAAAACGGGACACGGGCAGATCGACGGAATCTGCTCAAGGAATGCATGCGTCACCTCAATGAGAAGGACGTGACGCGACAAGCACTTCGGAACTCGAACATCGTTGTCGACGACACGCATCTGAACGAGGCATTCGTAAACGATGGGCACGGTGGGTTCCGCCACGCGAAGTCGGTCAAAGAAGTACTGGACTTCGGCGACGGTCGCATCAAACGGGTGCGGAGGAAGATCAGTGAGAATCAGATGACGGTCGACCGGTTCGTTGTTCACCTGCCGAAATCAATGTGCGTAGAGGTCCCAAACTACTACCCACGAATCAACTCCGATGGCTCCGAGCGCATTGATCCGGTTACGGGCCAGCCCATGTCACGCAGCCGGTGGGTGGCACGTGACCATCAGGAGGCCATGGAGTACCTCCACCATGCGGCCAACTTCCTGATCGAACATGTGATCCCGGGCAAGCACGACGCGGTCCATGGGTGGGCGACCAATTTCGACGAGAGCACTCCTCATCTCCAGCTGATGGCTGACCCGTTCGCGCGGGACCCGAAAGCTTCCGACCCCGAGATACTCCGCACCGAGTACAGCCAGGCATACCGGTCTCACCGCGAAGTCAGGTACTCGGCAGGGCCCAGGTCGGGGCAACAGATCGACGGACGCGCGAAGATGCGCAACTATCAGTCGAACATGCGGGACCACATGATCGCCCTCGGCTACCCGGTAGAGAAAGAGGTGAACGAACGGCATGGCCAATCACTCCCGCCAGAAGAGTTCAAACTGGCGAAAGATGCTGAAGCTGCCGCCAGCGCAACTCTCGCGGGTGTAAGAGATCTCGAGCGCGGCTACAGAACCAGGGAGCAGGCCCTCGACGCCTGGGCGGCAGAGATTGTGGAGCAAGAGCAACACCTGGACCAAATGGGACGTCAGATACAGTCTCAGACTCAGCAGCTACGGGACACAGCCGAAGTGCAGGCACAGGATATTCTTTCCGCCGCAATGGACCAGGGTCAGCAGTTGCTCATGAATCTTCGTGAGCGGATCACAGAGACCAACTTCGGGGCGTGGATCGAGGAACACTACCCTGAGGTCATCGACGAGTTCTCGGCTGAAATCGCCCCTCGCGCTCCGTCTCCCCGGCGGACCCGGCGCAAGGCCCCACCTTCCTCCCTACCCCCTGCCCGACAGCGGCACCTGTCGTCTCTCCAGCGCGGAGACCGCTCCTACGGCGATTAAGAGCTTCGCTACGCCTTCCACACCTACCAAAGGAAACCACCATGAATCAGGAATACGCAGCGGATCAGGCCCGTCAGATGGCTTGGAAGTACGAAAAGGAAGTTCTCAGCACGCTGGCTTCGACCACGGTTCCAACTCGGAGTAGGCGTGAACTGCTGGTGGACCTTGGTCTGGCACTTGCCGAGTATGCACCTACGGATCGTATCCTCGAGTCGGCGCCCCCGGTGGCTCCAGGCCATGTGCACATGACGTGCTCCGGGGTAGTTAAGGAGCCGAGCAAGGCCATCCAGGAAGCGGTGTTCAGATTATCGCTGAACGCAACTGCCTCGATCGGCCCCCACCTCACTGTTGGACAGATCGAAAGGGCTGGCCGCGCGCGCGACGCTGCACTCAGCGCTGGCTCCAACGAGTTACTCCTGAGCCGCCGCATCAATCCTGACCAGATTCGTCGGTATTACTGGAGGGATCATATCCAGAAGGCCCTTGACACTCTGCTCCTGCTCCCCGCTGAAGGGCGGGTATTCGAAGCCTCTCTCGAGCGTGTCTTGTCGGTAGTGGGGTTCACCCGTGCGGGGGAAGGCTACGAACTCAACGACCCGGAAGAAGCGCGCATCATGGGCGAGTTCACTGCAGCTGACCTTGGTGAAGAGTACTCACCTACGGCCCTGAGGAAGAGGGCCTCGGATAATGCCGGGCGGCTGTGGGAAGTTCGCGCCATGACAATTGCGTGGGCCTCAGCCACCACACGTAAAGATGGTGGCGGCCCTACAGAAGAGTTTGGGGCGGATGGGTCGCGTTCGCGGTCGATTGGGGCAAGAGCGCGTAAGAAGGCCGAGGACGAGGAGAAGGCTGAGGCGGAGCGCGTTCGCGCAGAGAAGGAAAAAAAGGCCGAGGCGGCAAAGAAAGAGCGGAGCGTCGAAATCGCCCGACAGGCCAGGGCTAGGCTGGACGCTCGCTTAAGCAGTCTCAATCTGGAGCCCGATTCTTCAGAGGAAAAGGACCTGCACTACGGAGGTTGAGCTTAGTATGCCGCCCTGGGCCCGCATCATGCTCGTAGCTCTTTACGACACACGCCGCTCCGGGCAACACGCTTGGATCGCAGTAGGTACTGGACCTTAGGACGGCACCTGCACGTCTGGTCCGATCACACCACCAGACGAACATCTCCTGACTCTGCGGACCGTTGGCCCCTGAACTTTTCGAGCGGTCAGTCTCTTCGCGACCAAACGACCTCTCAGGACCTACTTCTTCCTTTTGGAAGGCAGCTCGAATTGGGCTCTGTAGAAGTACACGAGCCATCCGACCGAGGTGCACGCATTAACGGTTCGAGCACCGTTATCTGGGTCAACTTCCCGAACGAACAAGTTGGCATTGACAAGAGCTGTCACCGCGCTCACCAATTGTTGTTGGCTTACGAAGTCGTACTCCTGGTGATCCGCGGAGGCAGCTCGACCTCCGTTCTCACATACAGCTTCAAAGAACGCCCAATGCCGTGGCTGCACATCGTGAGCATCGTGGAACGCGTTCTCCGCCCTCTCGGTCATCCACGCTTCAAGTAGCCGATCCCTCGCAGTTTCATCGGGCAAGGTGTCGCCAGCTGGGTACTCCGCGGACAACCAGTGGGAAAATTCTTGGGCCGTGGAAAGTGCGTCTCGCAGGTTTTTATTAAGGGCCGTATAGATGAAGTCGAATCCAGATGGAGAGACTGGCGCGGTTGCACCTTCCAATCCAAAGTACTCCAACCTTCTTGTGATGGCCTCCACCGCGGAGGCATCGTTTAGCGGCCCAACTTGAAGCGGCGCTTGGAAGATCCCACTAAGCCTTTCTGTCCTCGCTCTTGAGACGATCCCTCTTGAACCGCAGAGTATCCACCGCAGTTGAGGGATGTTGAACAACCGGTCCCTAAGCTCATCTAGCGTCGACCTAGCAGCCCCAGCGCTTTCCACAATCTCCAGGTTGTCCAGGATGCAGACGACACCACCAGTATTGGCAGGAAAGCACTCCTCGAGGACCGCCCTGACAGCTTCTGGGAATCCCGAACGAAGGAACGCTTCACCGGTGTTGGGTTCTGACGATTTCCCCCATTCAGCCCCCGAACCAAGAACACTGGCGCCGACGGAATACCCTCCATACTGAGGTTCGTTCAGCCACTTATTGAGCTTCTTGACATCTGGCTCGCTAAGCCCCACCTGTTTGAACGAGCCCTGGTAGCGAATCAGCGTCTGCGCGACCACGCGATAAACCTGTGCTTCAAACTCTGCGACGTCTTTGACCGGCTGGAATCTCTGCACTGCCGGCAAGTAGAGCTCGCCTGCACGAGCCTCCAGGCAGCGCTTCGCCATCCGGAACGCAGCCACATTGAGCAGGCTGGTCTTGCCCACACCAATGGGCCCTTCAACGGAAGGGTGGGCACCTCCACTTCCGAGGCGTGCTTGGATACCCCGGACCTCTTTGTCCCGCCCGGCCAGAAGTAAGTCGCCCATTTCGTCAGGGGCCAGAGTGTCCTGGCTGTACGGGTTCTGTTGGAAGCCGAAGTCGGACCAGATACCAAAGATAGACATGTGGTGACCCTATATCTGATCCAGGCTCCACGAACGGACTTCAAGAACTAAGAGGGTTCAGGCGCGACGGACGGTCACAGCGCGCTGTACCAAGAAGACCCCGTACCGACCGAGAAGGTCAGCACGGGGTCTAATTGTCTAGAAGTTGGGTGACGGTGCAGGGGTCTGCTGACGGTTCCGTTGACTTCTTGACTGCTATGAAAGCAGAGAGGATAGTCCCATGCCGAAGATCTACTCCGAAGAGTTCAAGGCATCCGCGTTGGAGCTGCTCGATTCCGGGATGACCC
>NZ_JAJOYV010000016.1:0-6047 GCF_022565855.1 Nesterenkonia sp. AY15
ACCCTCTCTACCAAATAGTGTCCGGCGGCGACCTACTCTCCCACACACTCCAGTGTGCAGTACCATCGGCGCAGTGGGCCTTAGCTTCCGGGTTCGGGATGGGACCGGGCGTTTCCCCCACGCTATGACCGCCGTAACTCTAGAACAACACCACTTCCCACACCACCACACGCACCAGATCACCACGACCTGACACCCGCAACAGGGGTACTGAAGATGCTGTAAACCTAAACTCACAACAACACTATTGAACTATACACACCTGCCATACCATCACATCGTGATGACACGCAGGGGTGGTCTGACTCTGACCCACACACCCACACGCCTCAAACAAGAGACACCATGGGCATTGCGGGGTTGTTGGCAGAGAACCGCCTAGTGGACGCGAACACGCAGTGTTCAATTAAAACTTCACCGAGCACACATTGAGTGTGGTGTAAGTGGTCGGCTTATTAGTACCAGTCAGCTTCACGCATTGCTGCGCTTCCACATCTGGCCTATCAACCCAGTAGTCTGGCTGGGAGCCTTCACACCTTAAAGGTGACGGAGATCTTATCTTGAAGCCGGCTTCCCACTTAGATGCTTTCAGCGGTTATCCATCCCGAACGTAGCTAATCAGCGGTGCACTTGGCAGTACAACTGACACACCAGAGGTTCGTCCGTCCCGGTCCTCTCGTACTAAGGACAGACCTTCTCAAATCTCCTGCGCGCGCAGCGGATAGGGACCGAACTGTCTCACGACGTTCTAAACCCAGCTCGCGTACCGCTTTAATGGGCGAACAGCCCAACCCTTGGGACCAACTCCAGCCCCAGGATGCGACGAGCCGACATCGAGGTGCCAAACCATGCCGTCGATATGGACTCTTGGGCAGGATCAGCCTGTTATCCCCGAGGTACCTTTTATCCGTTGAGCGACGGCCCTTCCACACGGTGCCGCCGGATCACTAGTCCCAACTTTCGTTCCTGCTCGAGCTGCCGCTCTCACAGTCAAGCTCCCTTGTGCACTTACACTCGACACCTGATTGCCAACCAGGCTGAGGGAACCTTTGGGCGCCTCCGTTACTCTTTAGGAGGCAACCGCCCCAGTTAAACTACCCACCAGGCACTGTCCCTGGACCCGATCAGGGCCCGAAGTTAGATGCCTAACAACACCAGAGTGGTATTTCAACGATGACTCCACAACCACTAGCGTGGCCGCTTCACAGTCTCCCACCTATCCTACACAAGTGATGTCAAACACCAATACCAAGCTATAGTAAAGGTCTCGGGGTCTTTCCGTCCTGCTGCGCGTAACGAGCATCTTTACTCGTAGTGCAATTTCGCCGAGTCCACGGTTGAGACAGCGGGGAAGTCGTTACTCCATTCGTGCAGGTCGGAACTTACCCGACAAGGAATTTCGCTACCTTAGGATGGTTATAGTTACCACCGCCGTTTACTGGGGCTTAAATTCAGAGCTTCGCCACAAGTGACTAACCCTTCCTCTTAACCTTCCAGCACCGGGCAGGAGTCAGTCCGTATACATCGTCTTACGACTTCGCACGGACCTGTGTTTTTAGTAAACAGTCGCTTCCCCCTGGTCTCTGCGACCACCACCAGCTCACCAAAGCAAGCCTGGATCACCAGGGTGGTCCCCCTTCTCCCGAAGTTACGGGGGTATTTTGCCGAGTTCCTTAACCGTGGTTCTCTCGATCGCCTTAGTATTCTCTACCTGACCACCTGTGTCGGTTATGGGTACGGGCGGTACAAGCCCTCGCGTCGATGCTTTTCTTGGCAGCATAGGATCACTGAATCCCCCACAAAGTGGAGTCCCATCAAGTCTCACCCGTATAACGAGTCCCGGATTTGCCTAGGACTCGGGCTACACTCTTAGACCCAGACAACCATCGCTGGGCTCAGCTACCTTCCTGCGTCACACCTGTTAATACGCTTGGCTCCCCGGTTCAGGTCCTGCGCTCCTCGTACACGTCGATCCCAAAGGGACCGCTCTAGCACGATTCGGGCAGTTAGTATCACCAGTTCACCATGGGCGGTCTTATACCGGTACGGGAATATCAACCCGTTGTCCATCGACTACGCCTGTCGGCCTCGCCTTAGGTCCCGACTAACCCAGGGCAGATTAGCTTGACCCTGGAACCCTTAGTCATTCGGCGGACACGTTTCTCACGTGTCTTTCGCTACTCATGCCTGCATTCTCACTCGAACACACTCCACAGACGAGCTTACGCTGCTGCTTCACCGCAGTGTTCGACGCTCCCCTACCCATCCAGTCCGCAAGGGACTAAATGCCACAGTTTCGGTGGTGTGCTTGAGCCCCGCTAAATTGTCGGCGCGGAATCACTTGACCAGTGAGCTATTACGCACTCTTTCAAGGGTGGCTGCTTCTAAGCCAACCTCCTGGTTGTCTAAGCAACTCCACATCCTTTCCCACTTAGCACACGCTTAGGGACCTTAACTGGTGGTCTGGGCTGTTTCCCTCTCGACCATGAAGCTTATCCCCCACAGTCTCACTGCTGCGCTCTCACTTGACCGGCATTCGGAGTTTAGCTGACGTCAGTAACCTTGTAGGGCCCATCGGCCATCCAGTAGCTCTACCTCCGGCAAGAAACACGCAACGCTGCACCTAAATGCATTTCGGGGAGAACCAGCTATCACGGAGTTTGATTGGCCTTTCACCCCTACCCACAGCTCATCCCCCCAGTTTTCAACCTAGGTGGGTTCGGTCCTCCACGCGCTCTTACACGCGCTTCAACCTGGCCATGGGTAGATCACTCCGCTTCGGGTCTAGACCCAGCGACTCAAACGCCCTATTCAGACTCGCTTTCGCTACGGCTTCCCCACACGGGTTAACCTCGCCACTGAGCACTAACTCGCAGGCTCATTCTTCAAAAGGCACGCCATCACACCCCTATAGGATGCTTTGACGGATTGTAGGCACATGGTTTCAGGTACTATTTCACTCCCCTCCCGGGGTACTTTTCACCATTCCCTCACGGTACTGATTCACTATCGGTTAGTAGGTAGTATTTAGGCTTACCAGGTGGTCCTGGCTGATTCACACAAGATTCCTCGAGCCTCGTGCTACTCGGGATACACTTACAGGCCGGCGGAACGCATTACGACTACGGGACTCACACCCTCTACGGCGAAGGACTCAACCTTCTTCGTCTATACGCCCGCACCTCAACCCTGAGGACTGGTAGATCCCCAACGAAATGTCCCACAACCCCGATCACGCAACCCCTACCAGGTATCACACGCAACCGGTTTAGCCCCATCCGCTTTCGCTCGCCACTACTCACAGAATCACTACATTGTTTTCTCTTCCTGTCGGTACTGAGATGTTTCACTTCCCGACGTTCCCTCCAACCGGTCTATACATTCAACCGGTGGTCACACACCATCACGGCATGCGGGGTTTCCCCATTCGGAAATCCTGGTATCAACGCTCGGTTATCAACTCCACCAGGCTTATCGCAGATTCCCACGTCCTTCATCGGCTCCTACTACCAAGGCATTCACCATGCGCCCTAAAACACTTACAAACATCATCACAGTAGCTGCAATGACACTCAACAATTAAGTGCTCGACTAAAAATTGACACAAAAAACACCAGCCACACCAAAGGCGTGACCAGCATGATTCGAGTATTTCGTTCAAAAGAACAAAGATGCTCGCGTCCACTATGCAGTTCCCAAACAACAACCCCCACCACCATCACCAACCCCGTAAACGAGGTCGACTACCTGAAGCCGAGGGCCAGATCTTGAAACAACCATTGTTGTCTCAGGACCCAACAGTGTGCCAAGCACCACAGACATATGACACCAGTCCTCTTTCCGACCCGTGAACCTCAGTACAGCAATAAAGCTGACCAAGACGGGCGTACCGGAGAAACCAGTGCCAAGACCATGATGACGATTCGTTGATATTCCACCCTTGAGCAAACCACCAGTCACACGAACGGCGACATGAAGTGGCGGACCCGACTCGGGTCCTGCTCCTTAGAAAGGAGGTGATCCAGCCGCACCTTCCGGTACGGCTACCTTGTTACGACTTAGTCCCAATCGCGAGTCCCACCTTCGACGGCTCCCCCCACAAGGGTTAGGCCACCGGCTTCGGGTGTTACCCACTTTCGTGACTTGACGGGCGGTGTGTACAAGGCCCGGGAACGTATTCACCGCAGCGTTGCTGATCTGCGATTACTAGCGACTCCAACTTCACGAAGTCGAGTTGCAGACTTCGATCCGAACTGAGACCGGCTTTTAGGGATTAGCTCCACCTCACAGTATCGCAACCCATTGTACCGGCCATTGTAGCATGCGTGAAGCCCAAGACATAAGGGGCATGATGATTTGACGTCGTCCCCACCTTCCTCCGAGTTGACCCCGGCAGTCTCCCATGAGTCCCCACCATTACGTGCTGGCAACATAGGATAGGGGTTGCGCTCGTTGCGGGACTTAACCCAACATCTCACGACACGAGCTGACGACAACCATGCACCACCTGTGAACCGACCCCGAAGGGAAGCTGCATCTCTGCAGCGGTCCGGTCCATGTCAAGCCTTGGTAAGGTTCTTCGCGTTGCATCGAATTAATCCGCATGCTCCGCCGCTTGTGCGGGCCCCCGTCAATTCCTTTGAGTTTTAGCCTTGCGGCCGTACTCCCCAGGCGGGGCACTTAATGCGTTAGCTACGGCGCGGAAAACGTGGAATGTCCCCCACACCTAGTGCCCAACGTTTACGGCATGGACTACCAGGGTATCTAATCCTGTTCGCTCCCCATGCTTTCGCTCCTCAGCGTCAGTAACAGCCCAGAGACCTGCCTTCGCCATCGGTGTTCCTCCTGATATCTGCGCATTTCACCGCTACACCAGGAATTCCAGTCTCCCCTACTGCACTCTAGTCTGCCCGTACCCACTGCACACCCGGGGTTGAGCCCCGGGCTTTCACAGCAGACGTGACAAACCGCCTACGAGCTCTTTACGCCCAATAATTCCGGATAACGCTCGCGCCCTACGTATTACCGCGGCTGCTGGCACGTAGTTAGCCGGCGCTTCTTCTGCAGGTACCGTCACTTGCGCTTCTTCCCTGCTGAAAGCGGTTTACAACCCGAAGGCCGTCATCCCGCACGCGGCGTCGCTGCATCAGGCTTTCGCCCATTGTGCAATATTCCCCACTGCTGCCTCCCGTAGGAGTCTGGGCCGTGTCTCAGTCCCAGTGTGGCCGGTCACCCTCTCAGGCCGGCTACCCGTCATCGCCTTGGTGAGCTATTACCTCACCAACAAGCTGATAGGCCGCGAGTCCATCCAAGACCGATAAATCTTTCCACCAGCACCCCATGCGAGGACTGGTCGTATCCGGTATTAGACCCAGTTTCCCGGGCTTATCCCAGAGTCAAGGGAAGGTTACTCACGTGATACTCACCCGTTCGCCACTAATCCAACCGTGCAAGCACGGTCTTCATCGTTCGACTTGCATGTGTTAAGCACGCCGCCAGCGTTCATCCTGAGCCAGGATCAAACTCTCCATTAAAAAATTAATAAGAGAAAGCATCCACAATCAACAACAAACAGACCAGACCCTGCCAGAAAAACAAGGCCCTCACGATCCATCCATCATCAACCACGGACACCAGTTAATGAATCCTTGGCTAAATTTGCGATCACTATCACGGGGGTGATAATGTCGCTGTTATAACCAAATAAATAATTTGGTATCAACAAACTTGGCACACTATTGAGTTCTCAAACAACAACCGCTACCGGCACCATCAGAAGTTTTTCTCTGAATCGCTCCGAAGCAACTTTGTAAGCTTACCAACAAGCTCCCGCTTCGTCAATTCAGCGTTTCCGCCGTCCTGACCCGACTTCGAATGAATCATTCCCAGCGAATACTCGCTGCGAACGACTCGAACTCGTCGTCTGCGCGGTTCTCAACTCTACGTCGCGGTGTTCGCCTTCGTCAACTCGAGGTCAACTCTGCATGAACACCACACAAACCGTGGTCTCGAACCCCCCGGGAACACCTCGCTTGAGCCGATGACCA
>NZ_JAJOYV010000017.1:0-1652 GCF_022565855.1 Nesterenkonia sp. AY15
CAATGGTGCGGTGGGGGATTCCATCGCGCGCACTATCCGGGTCCTCAGCTCCCAGCGCAGACTGCAGACCCTGCTCGACGCCAGCAACGTCGTGGCCAGCGATCTCGACCTGGAACATGTTCTGCGGCGCATCGCCGAGGAGGCCAGGACCGTCGCGGACGCCGAGTACGCCGCACTGGGCGTCATCGCCGCTGATGGCTCCCTCGAGCGGTTCATCCACGTCGGGATGGCGCAGCACGTGGCCGAGAAGATCGGAGACCTGCCCGCCGGGCACGGGGTCCTGGGCGCGGTGAACCAGAGCAGCAACCCGATCCGACTCACCGACCTCACCACGGATCCCCGGGCGGTCGGCTTTCCCGCCCACCACCCGCCGATGAACAGCTTCCTCGGGGTCCCGATCAAGATCCGCGGCGAGACCTACGGCAACCTCTACCTCACCAACCGGGCCGATGGGCCCTTCACCGACGAGGACGAAGAACTCGTCACGGCGCTGGCCGCCACGGCTGCGACCGCGATCAACAACGCCCGACTCTACGAAGAGGCCCGCCGAGCGCAGCAGCTCAGCGCCGTCCTGGGCGATGTCACCTCAGCACTGCTGGCCTCGGAGACCATCGATGTCTTCGGCGTCCTGGCCCACGGGGTCGCGACCCTCACCGAAGCGGACTTCGCCGCCATCGTGACCTCCGACGCGGTGGGCGAAGAGCTCTTCATCGACACCGCCCGCGGACAGGGCGCCTCGCTGATCGAGGGCGAGGTGCTGCCCTGGGTCGAAGGCGCGGTGTCGCGGGCCATGGAGGGGACGGCGAGCATCTCGGCTCCCGAGGGAACAGATGTCCCACCGTTCTGTGAGCGGGTCCCGAGCTCCTCGGTGATCGCTGTTCCGCTGATCGTCTCCGGGGACCGCATCGGTGCGGTCTGCGCGACCCGGGCCGAGTCCCGGCCGGCCTTTGACTCCGGTGACCTGGAGCTGCTCTCGGACTTCGCGACCCAGGCGGGTCTGGCTGTGGCGCTGTCCTGGGCGCGAGCGGATCGGCAGCGGCTCGGCGTGATCGAAGACCGGGCGCGCACTGCTCGGGATCTCCATGACCATGTCATCCAGCGGCTCTTCGCCACGGGCCTGGGACTGCAGGCCTTCGCCTCGGCCCACCCCCGACATTGCGGGAGGATCGACAGGCATGTGGCGGAGATCGACGCGGCCATCGAAGACATCCGCAACGCGATATTCACTCTGCGCACCCGTAAGACCACCAGGACCATGCGTCATCGGCTGCTCGATGTCGTCACCGAGCTCTCGGCCGGGCTTGGCATGGCTCCGAAGGTGACCTTCACGGGTCAGATCGATGCGTTCATCAAGGGTGAGCTCGCAGATGATGTCGTCGCGGTCCTGCGTGAGACGGTCACCAACGTGACCCGCCATGCCAGGGCGACTGCGGTCTCGATCGAGGTCCAGGCAGACTCCGCCGGAGTCACGGTCACGGTCGGTGACGACGGGGTCGGCCTGGCTGCCGGTGACAAGACCGCGAGCGGCACGGCGAACCTGCGGGCCAGGGCGCGTGCTCGGGGTGGTGCCTTTGGGCTGACCCCGGGGGAGAACGGCGGGGTGCGGGCGCGCTGGCACGTCCCGGTCCATGGTCAGGACGTCCCATGATCAG
>NZ_JAJOYV010000018.1:0-1300 GCF_022565855.1 Nesterenkonia sp. AY15
AGGGTTATAGGAACAAATGTGTGTATAGCCCCGGCGTGTCACGGCCTTCCTGCCCATCCTGAACGGCCCCAGAGACCCTCCTCAGCAATCGCAGCCGTGCCGTAGGTCGCAGGTCCGATAGGTGCTTCCTCGATGGATCTGTGACGTGCCGGTTCTGCAGTCCGCTCTCGATGCCGGTGGGCCAGCGCCCATGGGTCGTGTGGGTGTTCAGTCATGGTGTTCAGCAGCCAGTCCACAGCACTGCGAGCATGACGCTCGCTCAGTCCGCGGTGGCCGCGCAGCAGGTGCTTGATCGCGTTGTTCGGCCCACCCTCCAACCGGGAAGTCGTCCGCTCCACCGTGGGTCTGCCCTCGGTGTGGAAACGGTGCTCGAGCCAGGTGAACAGCGACTTGTCCCTGATCAGCTGCCGGTAGAGGCCTTGGACTCGGCGCAGCCGGATGTGGGTGTACCACCAGGCCTGATTCGGCTTCGCCCAGGACGGTCGCTCCACCCCGGCCCTGGCATAGGTGCGCTGCTTCAGAAAAGACGCCCATCGAGCTTCCCAGGAGGCGTAGGCGCCCGTCCAGGCCGCGGCCGCATCAAGGTCCCGGACTGCCATGAGATCCCTGGTCAGTGCCAGGATCTCCTGTCCTGCTGGGAGTCTCGGGGCCAGGGTGGTGTGCCGTCGCACGGCGGCGTAGATGTGGAAGTAACACCGCTGGATCCGGGTGTGCCGCCACTGCTGATCCAAAGCGGCTCTGAGTCCCGCGCCGCCGTCGGTGACCACCAGATCCGGGGCTGGGAGCCGCTTCAGCAGTGCCTCCCAGGCGACCTTCTTCTCCTGGTCACACCACTGCCAACCCAGCACATGTCTGCCGTTGTGGGCGATGAGTACGCACCAGCCGGCGAAGTAGGTGCCATCGACGATGACCTGTCGGTGAACCTCCCCGGTGCGCTCGGGCTGCGGGACCTCGATCTCCCAGCACCAGGCGGTCTTCTTCCGGAAGCCTCGGTCTGTGAACCCGAAGTCGCTCTGGATCGCACGGCCTAGCAGCCAGTCCAGGAACCAACTCAGCTCTGCGCGCCGAGAGATATCAGTCCGGGACTGTGTGGTTGAGGAGCCACATGATGTGCATCGCCATCGGGTGCGCCCGGCGCTGGTCTTGCCGTTCTTCACCAGCTTCGTGGCGCATACACCACAGACCGGCTGATTCGAGGGAGGAGTCACAGCACATGCTTTCAAAGCATGTGAAACCCTCTACATCGGCGTCAGGTCAGGGATCCAGGGCCGTGCTGTACACACATTTGTTCCTATAACCC
>NZ_JAJOYV010000019.1:0-1273 GCF_022565855.1 Nesterenkonia sp. AY15
GGGGTCTGCTGACGGTTCCGTTGACTTCTTGACTGCTATGAAAGCAGAGAGGATAGTCCCATGCCGAAGATCTACTCCGAAGAGTTCAAGGCATCCGCGTTGGAGCTGCTCGATTCCGGGATGACCCAGAAGCAGGTCTGCGAAGACCTGGGCATCTCGAAGTCAGCCCTGCAGATGTGGGTGAGCAAGGATCGAGCACATCACCACGGTGTCGAGCCTGCTGAAGATGCTGCTGGCCGAGCGGACCAGTCGAAGATGCTCAAACGTATCCGTGAACTCGAACAAGAAAACGAGATCCTGCGTCGAGCTGCGGCTTACCTGTCGCAGGCGAATCTCAAGATTGGGCAGGCCCGCCCAAAATGATGTTCCCGCTGGTCCGTGACCTTGCCGTCGCCGGTGTCCCGGTGGCGGTGGCCTGTCGAGTGTTGGGCTTCTCGAAGCAGGCGTTCTATCAGTGGGCGGCGAACCCGGTCTCGGCTCGTGACTGGCAGGAGGCGGAACTGCTCAACGCCGCCTATAACATCCATGCTGATGATCCTGAGTTCGGGCACCGGTTCATCGCTGATGAGCTCTGCGCAGCCGGGCATCGGGTGTCTGAGCGCCGGGTCTGGCGGCTGTGTTCTCAGCAGCGGATCTTCTCGGCCACGATCCGCAGAGCCCGAAGGATGAACAAGAAGCCAGGCCCTCCGGTCTGTGATGACCGGGTCCAACGCGACTTCAGCGCGACTGCTCCGAATCAGCTGTGGCTTACCGATATCACGGAGCATCGCACCGCTGAAGGCAAGATCTATGCCTGTGCGGTCAAGGACGTGTTCTCGAATCGGATCGTGGGCTACTCGATCGGGCCCAGGATGAAGTCACACCTGGCAGTGGCTGCTCTGAACGACGCGGTCGCTCGCCGCGGAGCTCGCGCAGTGGCCGGATGCACCGTTCATAGCGACCGAGGGTCTCAATTTCGTTCCAGGAGATATCAGCGGGCGATCAAGGCCTATGGGCTGCTTGGATCGATGGGCAGGGTCGGTGCGGCGGGCGATAACGCCGCGATGGAGAGCTTCTTCTCGACCCTGCAGAAGAACGTGCTCAACAAGCGCCGCTGGTCCTCCAGGGATGAGCTCCGCAGGGAGATCGTCTACTGGATCGAGCGGACTTATCACCGGCGTCGTCGACAGCGGCGTCTGGGTAAGCTGACCCCGGTTGAATACGAGACCGTTTACAAAACGACCGTCGCTCTGGCGACGTAAACCCCGAGGTCAACTAAACCGTCAGCAGACCC